>PWZG01000547.1 GCA_003567575.1 PVC group bacterium
GTGCGAAATTCCGTCCGATCCGATGTTCCTGGAAGCGGTGTCGGATACTGCCGATGCCATGGAACATCCGGAGGAAAAACTTTACAATGTGGCGCCCGATGTTTACGTGCAGCATAACGATCTCGACAAAGAATTACCGCCTGAATTGCGCGATTACATCGAGACTCATAACGGGGAATGGCCGCCTTATATACCGCTTCCCCCGGGGCGCGCGGAATTTGTGATGGGCAATCCGTTTATGGCCAAACGACGTAAAGTTTTCTGGCCCGGCCATGGCTCGCTCGATCCCGAAATTGTTGAGTACGCCAACGAAAACGGCGTGTTGCCCGAATGGAGGCCAAGTCGATGAGAATTGTCTCGGGAATTCAGCCGTCCGGTCGTTTGCACCTGGGGAATTACCTCGGCATGATGCGCCCGGCGATTGCAGCGCAGAATGAAGGGGAAACGTTTTATTTCATTGCCAATTACCATGCCCTGACCACGGTTTCCGATCCGTCCGCTCTGCGGCGCAATACGCGGGCGGCGGCCATCGATTTCCTGGCCTGCGGCTTGAATCCGGACCGGGGCGCTCTGTTCGTTCAGAGCGATGTTCCGGCGGTCACCGAGCTGACGTGGCTGCTGTCGGTGATCACGGGGATGGGACTGCTGGAACGCTGTCATTCCTATAAGGATAAGCTTGCCAAGGGTGTCGCGTCCACGCACGCCCTGTTCGCGTATCCGGTGTTGATGGCGGCCGATATCCTGGCTTATCGCGCTGATTCCGTGCCGGTGGGTCGTGATCAGAAACAACACGTTGAAGTCACCCGTGATATCGCCATGCGATTCAATAATCTGTTCGGCGATGTTTTTGCGATACCCCAGCCGGTGATTCGCGATGACGTCGCCGTCGTTCCGGGGATTGATGGTCAGAAAATGTCGAAATCCTACAATAACCATATCGAGTTGTTCGGAACGGAAAAGGATACACGGGCGCGTATCATGCGTATTGTAACCGACAGTACACCGCTCGAAGCGCCGAAAGATCCGGAGCAATGTACCGTTTTCCGTATATTCCGTCTGATCTCCGACGATGACCAGATCGAGGAGATGGCGGAACGTTACCGGAACGGCGGATTCGGGTATGGCGCCGCCAAAAAACAGCTTTTCGATGCCGTGTGGAGCTTTCTGGAACCGTTGCATCGTCGCCGTGCGGAACTGGAGAAGGAACCGGACTTTGTTGACGGGGTATTGCGTCGGGGCGCTGAGCGGGCACGCGCTGAGGCGGATAGCGTGTTGGGTGCGGCACGCCGGGCCATGGGAGTCGATTGATGGACAGTGCCGTTGCCGTCGATGATTTGAAGTTCCGCCTGGATGTTTTCGAAGGACCGCTGGACCTGCTGTTGTACCTTTTGAAACGCGATGAAATCGATATATTCGATATTCCTATTGAACATATTACGCGTCAGTATGTCGATTATCTGAACGTGATGACGATGCTGGATTTGAATATTGCCGGAGAGTTCATCGTCATGGCGGCGACCTTGATGATGATTAAAAGCCGGATGTTGCTGCCTGAAGACGATCGGCCCGAGATGGAGGAGGAAGACGATGATCCGCGGTGGGAATTGGTGCGTCAACTGGTGGAATACAAAAAGTTCAAGGAAGCCGCGGGACGGCTGTCTTGTCTGGAACAGCGGCGCGCGGATATGTTCGATCGCGCTGAGTTCGAGTTGCCGGTGGAATCCGGCGGTGACGGTATCGCACTGGCCGACGTCAGCTTGTTTGAACTTATCGACGCGTTCAATGAAGCGCTCAAACGCGCACGAACCAGTGATTTTAGCGAAATTCATGGCGAAAAATTCACCATTGCCGACAAAATCGAAACGATTCTGAAAACATGTCGCCGCCATAACGAATGTCGTTTTGGGTGTTTGTTTCCAGCCGGTTCAGACCGTTCCGAGATCGTTTGTACGTTTCTGGCGTTGCTGGAACTGATCCGGTTGCGCCAGGTTCGCGTGGCGCAGGAAAAAGATTTCGGCGATATTGTCATCGCCATGAATGAAACATGAAATAGCGAGGGACTTGCAAGGGGATTTTGCCCGTGATGCATGCGAACGATACGCATGCCGCAACGCGTTTGCAAGAGTTTCTCGAACAGGAAAATGGCTGGCCCGTCTATGGAAGAGAACAACACTGAATCGACAACTCCGGATTTAAGGCGTGTTGTCGGCGCCTTAATCTATGGCGCTCCCGAACCGCTGACGGTAAAAACATTGCGGAAAATTCTTGTAAATGCGGCGGCCACGGAAACCGCAGGGGCGACAACATCCGGGATAGAGACAGCTTTTGCCGGAATAAGCGAAAACGATGTCCGGGAAGCCGTCGAGACGTTACGCCGCGAGCTGGAAGATCGACCGTTGGGAATTCAGTTGGTTGAAATTGCTGAAGGGTACAGGTTTTTTACCGACGTCGCCTGCGCGCCGTGGATGCGATATGTTCTGCAAACGGAGAAGCCGGCGCGCCTGTCGCGGCCATCGCTTGAGACGTTGGCCATTATTGCGTATCGCCAACCCGCTACTCGTTCCGAAATTGAGGCTGTCCGCGGAGTAAGCGTTGATCATGTGGTGCGTAACCTAATGGAACTGCAACTTGTACGCATCGTTGGGCGCAGTGAATTGCCCGGGAAACCGTTACTTTATGGAACGACCCAGCGCTTCCTGGAACATTTCGGACTGAAAGATTTGCATGAATTGCCAGGCATTGCCGAATTGGCGCGTCGTGATCGCGTGGCCGCCGCAAACGAATCGGCTCCGGCGGATGTGCCGCCGCAACCGAAACCATCGGTTGGCCCGTCGACCGGCGCTGCCGTCGACGCCGATACCCAGGCGCAACCGGCTGTCGCGCGCAACGAAACATTGCCGGACGCCGAACCGTCAGATCAACACGATGCCGAAATAACGGCGTCCGCGGAGAATATCGATGAATCTTGATGAATACCGCGCGGAAATCGATCGTCTGGATGAAATCATCCTGCGATTACTGAACGAACGCTCTGTGTGCGCCGTTGACGTGGGGCGCATCAAGCGCAAGGCCGGGTTGCCACTCTATGTTCCCAGTCGCGAACGCGAGGTGCTTGACCGTCTCGTGCGGATGAATCCGGGACCCCTGACCGAGAAGATGATACAAGCCGTATACCGCGAAATCATGTCGGCGGCATTGACGATGGAAAAACCGTTGATGATCGCTTACCTGGGGCCGCCATCGACTTTTTCACATCAGGCGGCACGATCTAAATTCGGCGCTGCCGTCGATTATCTACCCTGCGAGACCATCGGCGATGTCTTCCATGCCGTAGCCAAAAACAATGCCGACTACGGCGTGGTTCCGGTGGAAAATTCATCGGAAGGCGGCGTTACCGAAACGATGGATAGTTTCTTGCAAACACGCCAGACGGTTTGTGCCGAAATATACATGCCTGTGGCGCATCATTTGCTTGCCAAAGGGGAGCGCCACGCGTTGCGTCGCGTCTATTCGCATCCTCAAGCCCTGGCGCAATGCCGGAGATGGTTGCAGCGTGAATTGCCGGGAATCGATGTCGTTGCCGTACCCAGTACCGCGCGCGCCGCGCAAATGGCCGCCGAGGATCCGGGAACGGGCGCCCTGGCCGGCGATCTTGCGGCGGAAACGCATAATCTGCAAGTCCTGGCATCCGACGTCCAGGATGAAGTCGGGAATATGACCCGCTTCCTAGTGTTGGGCCCGCCAAACGCGAATCCTTCGGGCAGCGATAAAACATCGATCTTCTTTTCGATCAAGCACGATGTCGGCGCTCTTTACGGCGCCCTCAAGATTTTCAAGCAATACTCGTTGAATCTCACGCGTATCGAGTCGCGACCCAGCCGGAACCGCGTGTGGGAATATTATTTCTTTGTTGACTTCGAAGGCCATGCCGCCGACCCGCAAGCTTCCCAAGCGCTTGCCGGGGTTGAACGGCATTGCACATTGTTGATTGTGCTTGGCTCTTACCCGCAACAAAAAAATCAGGGAGCACCATGATGACAACGATTCGTGATCTCGCCAAACCGTGGATTTCCGAGCTGGCAATGTACGAGCCGGGACGGCCGATAGAGGAAGTCGCTCGCGAACTGGGATTCGAAGGCGCCGCCGATATCGACAAGCTGGCTTCAAACGAAAATCCGCTGGGTCCCTCGCCAAAGGCGATCCGCGCCATGAAAAAATCTGCCGCGAAAATGCATCTGTATCCCGACGGCGGCGGCTACTATATGCGGCAGGCGCTGGCGGAACGTCTTGATGTATCACCCGACCAGATTTTGCTGGGTAACGGCAGCAACGAATTGCTCGAGTTTCTGGCGCATGTTTTCCTTGGACCCGGTACCAACCTGGTTATGGCGGATCGCGCGTTTGTGGTCTATCGTCTGCTTGCGCGGTCGTTTCTGGCCGATGTCCGCGATGTTCCCATGCGCGATCATACACACGACCTGGATGCCATGCTCGATGCCATTACCCCGGAAACGAGGTTGGTTATGATCAGCAATCCCAATAACCCCAGCGGCACCATGGTTGATCAGCGTGCCGTCGAAAAGTTTATGGCGCGTATACCCGAACATGTGATCGTCGGGATGGACGAAGCCTATATTGAATTGCTGCCGCCGCGGAAACAAGTCGATACGCTGCGCTATTTGCGCCAGGGCAGGAAAATCGTTGTTTTGCGAACGTTTTCCAAAACCTACGGACTGGCCGGGCTGCGTATCGGCTACGCGGTTGCGCCGGAGGAACTCATCGACTTGATGCACCGCGTCCGCCAACCGTTTAACGTCAATGCCATGGCCATGGAAGCCGCGTTGGCTGCGCTCGACGAAGAACGTCACGTGCGCCGTACACGACGGTTGGTAGCGCAAGGATTACAGTTTTATAGCAACGCATTCACGGAAATGAATCTGCCGTTCATCCCTTCGGTTTCGAATTTCATGCTGGTACGCGTGGGTCACGGACGTGCCGTGTTCGAA
>PWZG01000620.1 GCA_003567575.1 PVC group bacterium
CAACCCGTAGACCGGCCCCGTGCGGGGCATCGTAAGTCGTGAGGTTCCCCGCAATCGTGCTGCTCTCGATCAGGCCGCCGTTTTCCAGAACCACCCCGGCGCCGGCGCCTGCCTGCCTGCCTGGCCAGGGCCGGTTCTCGTTGAACGCAATCAGGCAATTCCGAATCGTCAACGCCCGGCCGGAGGCATGCCCGACACCGGCGCTGGTCGAGACGGGAGAACCATGGCTAAAAACCTCGGTGACATTACTGACGATCATGGAGTGTTCTATCCGTAAACCGCCATTTGCCAGGTAAGCCCCGCCGCCACGCATGCTCGTTTGATTTCCTTGGTATACGCGATTGTTTTCAATGCGGCTGTTTCGCACCACAACCGTTCCATGATTGACATACAATCCGCCTCCGGAACCCCAGTTTCTGAATGCGCTGCTGCGCATTTCATTGTCGCGAATAACGCAATCAACGATGGTGACATCCGAATGATTGGCACGGATGCCTCCCCCCCCATCGGTTGCATCTCCGATGTGATGCCCGCCGGTCACCGTCACATGTTCCAGCCGGCAGTTACCCAAATCCTCCATGAGCATCACCCGGAAATCGCCGTACGCAGCATCGCGACGCAACACCGTCGGCCATTGATCCGGGTTGTGGCCGCCGGGAGTACCGCCAACGCCTTCATACCCGCCCCGCACGATCACATTCGTCTGGTCGACCCAGCTCAAGGCATTTGTCAGATCAAAGGTATGTCCGGCCAGATGGATGATATTCGTGACCCCGGGCGTCACGTTGTCCAGCGCATCCTGGACATTAGTAAACGCCGTTGCCCAGCTTGTGCCATCGGAAGTCGCGACCTCGTTGGTGACGACATACCACGACACCGGTTCGGCCCCGGCCGTCCCCAGCGCCATCCAGCCGGCCAGCAGGATTCCGAGCCATTGCGTAACGAACATCGCTCCTATCGCTGATCGATTTGCGGTCATGTCAAATCCTCCCTGGTTACCGGCTGGGTTATTTTTGTTTCGAGGAATGGCACGCCGATGCCTGTCGACCGGCGGATCTGCCGCCTCTTGTGACATACTATACCATACATCGGCGGATTTGTGGATGACGTTTATGTGCGAATTCCGCGATTTTGATGACGGATATTAGCGGACGGTGTTTTTTTCGGGGGGTTAAGCGTATCCGAGGAAGGGCAGCGATTAAGAGTGCGCGTAAGAATGTCGATTAAATGTAAGGATCCCGCGATGCTACAGGTTCGCCAAAATCAAACAATGTGACGCCCTTGGCATACAGACACTTTACTCCCACATCTCAACTGTTACAGCACTAAATAATCCGCTTTTCGGTCGGCTAAGACCCCATTTCGCCCCCAAAACACACGCATCCATTGCATTATCAGCATGTTATCGACGCCAAGCGTCGATCTGCGCTGTTATAAAAAAAGGCGAATGCCGTTGAACCGGCGGGCGCCTGATCACCCCATGCCGACGGATACTGCCGACGGTATCGCTGATAGATCACGTCTTCACTGGAGTAATCCGCGCTTTCCATGACCTGCCAGCCGCGGAAATCGGCGTGTTCAAGCGGGCTGAACCGCAGCATCGCTTCCTGGGATTCGAAGCGTTGGACCGCCTCTTGCTGTTGCCAATGATCGCGCAATGTATCACCCCAGCGTCCTTTCCCCTGGTCGGTCTGCTCCTCGGGTCTGGGTTTGGGGTCATCGGATTCCGGAATCCCGAGCCTGAGTTCGGGATATAGTTCCCGCAATTTCAGGCGACACTGGCGGGGATGCGCATAATGATCGATTCCCGTCAGATAAGTTTCCGCGTCGGGATTCGACCAGTGTTCCCAGTGAACGATTTGTTTCGGGCCTTTGCCCATATAACTTTGATAAATTGGATCATTCATGTTGGTGTCTTTATTCAGTCTTCCTTAATATGCCTCCACCAGTTCCATGGCCATTTTGCTCCAGTCAATAATTCTTTGCGGCTGGTAACGCACGGTGCTGATATCTTTGAGGATGATCTCCAGCGGGCAGCCGTGTTTTTTGCATTGGCCGACAACGTTGCGCAGTTCTTCCCCTGCCTCTTCCAGCGCGACGTTTGAGGCGGCCAGCAAAGCGGGATTCGGCTTGCATGAATATACGTAATCACGCCCGATTTCCGCCGCGCCGCGCTCCCGGTCGGACCAGGGGCTCATGGATACCTTGCGCAGATTGGGAAGCCGGCGAACCTGCGCCATTTTGCCGTCCAGCGGTTCGCAGCAGCCATAATAAACCAGGCCGAACCGTTCGCAGATTCGTCGGGTATAGTCCACCTCGAACGCTTTAAGCATGGCGGGGGAGACGGAGCAGAACATCTGAGCCAGACCGAACATCCATAGATCGCGGGTTCGCGGTTTTGCCGGATCATAGCCGGGCGCCGGCAAGTCATCGGTATAGGCGCCAGTGCAGTGAATAATGTTCTGAGGTCCACAAAGCAATCCCTGCTGCTCCAACTGATCCAACATATCCAGGACGGCATCGGTCAGACGTGCGACCAGCCGGTGCATGAATTCCGGGCGGTCTACCAACGCGTAAAGTGCTTCCTCCACACCCATCCATGAACTGATGGGATCCCATAATCCGACATAAGGCTGCACACCCTCGATTTTAATTTCCAGGCAGTCGTCGAAAATATCGTGAGCCATCGAAAGCCGGCGTTCAGTTTCGTCCCGATCATGACTGACAACCGGGACACGGATTTTTTCCAGATCTTCTTCGTTTTGGAACTGGTTGGTGTACTTATGCGCTACCACGGCGCTGGCTGGATCGGTTACGGCCGTTTCTTCCTGGACCTCGATCCCTAATCCGGTACTGTGAACGGCTTTGCGAACCTGAATATAAGGTTCCACCACCCTATCCACCGGAAAATGCCGCCACTGAAACAGAATGCGGCGCAGATCCTGCTCATATTGCCGGCATTCAGGATTCCCGCAACGCAAGGTCAGTTCATCATCGATAGTCATCTCGTGCCAGCAAAGCTGGTCGATCATCACCATCGGACGTTCAGGTTGCAGACCGTTTAGCTTTCGCCAGAGCCGTCGTTTTGTCTCCTGCACCGGTAGGGCGGCGATTTCCGCCGTTTGCATCGCAAGCTCTCTCAATATGTCGACATCACGTTTGTCCATGAAATGAATTTCTCCTACTCCCATGATTATTTCTCGCGAAAGATCGGCAGCGTTGCCTGGATATTACTGGAAGCATTCGCCCAGCTCGAACCGTTCTTATCGCCCGCGCCGTCGGGCGTGAGATAGTGAATTACCGGATCGGCCCATGCCGTCCCCAGCGCCAGCCAACCGGACAGCAGAATTCCGAGCCATTGCGTGATGAACCTCGCGCCTATTCCCGATCGATTTGCGTGCATGGTAAATCCCTCCGTTATTCCCGGATTGATGATTTTTCCATTGTAAAAAACACGGCGGTGCCTGATAACCGGCGAGCCCAAATATCTCAACATTGGTCACCACTTGTATGAGTATACCACATGTTCAACAAAATATGGATGACGAATAGTTGCAAATAGCGCGATTTTGATGACGGATATTAGCAGCGACCCAACGGAAACGTCTCTGGATAGGGTCGAATGTGCGGATCATAAGGTTTTAAATAGGTCCCATGAACACAGCACCCTTCGAGCACCCGGCCATCCGTCCGCATGCGCAAGTGGACCAGTGACGAATCGGTCTCAAAACCGCCCTGACTGCCCAGCATCACCCCGAAGTTGCAGCCCCAGTGGATCTCATCCGCCGTGCCGTCGCCCCACGCAAGACGGACATAACCGGTCTTGCCCATCGGGGAGCGCGCATCGACCTGGACTTCAGGGGCTTCCCGTCCCCGGAACGGAACCATAATGCTGACGCAATAGTCATGCTGTTGGTGCATGCGGGGCGTACGGATTACGAGTTGCGGCGCCGGTCGTTGATTCTTGATATCCGGCTCCCAGCGCTTACGCGGTTCCGGGACCCATCCCCGCAACGGATTCATTGATCCGCGGTGCACATCATAGCGGGAATTATCGGGTCGGATGGGTGTAAGAACCAACAAACCGGCATCCCGCCAGTGGGCCGTGATGCGATTCCGATCCGGTTGTACATCCACCGTGGCATCGGGCGCCAATTGCCAGACACACTCAAACGAAGGCCGCTCGCCGGCCGGATCGTCCGGACGAAGCGGCAAGCGCAGCATGCTATCGGCCACAAACGCGAAGCGGTCATGAACCCAAAACAGCAGGCGCGCATGTTGCGCCCAAATCCCGTTCGCGGCGGATGTAAAATCCCAATTACGCTTGATATCCCAATATCCTCCCTCATAGACCGAAAACACGGCATCATATCCGGGCGCGAAATGCGTTTCAAAGCGGCTGGGATTCGTCGGCGACTGGCTGAAACCGTTCAAATTGCATGTGCTATGCGCTCGGGTTGAGGCGCCGTATTCGCCCCATTCCGGTTCACCATAATACGGCCAGCCCGGATCAATCACCATACTCCGACGATGGGCGTGCAATTGAACGCTGTTACGACTCAAGTGGCAATGGCCACCGCCCCAACGGGTCGCGTCGAAACTCAACCACGTCGCGTCCGCATCCCAGCCGGTGCGCATAAAAGCAAGCCCGGCATCCGGGTAAGTCTGACTGATGGGAGGCCGATCAAGCGACAAACCGCACTCGCTCCGGAATCGTTCCCAGCGATACGGCCGTTGTCCGCGATCCCATGCCGACACAAGATCGTCCTCGATATCCCCCGCAAATTCGGTCTGACTGTCATGCAAACCGCACAGATAACCGTTCGGTTTCCTGCATGCCAAGGTAAAATCGAATATCTCGCGCAAACGGTCGAGCGTCATCGCCAGCCCCAACTCGGGCATCCGGCAACCGATGCGATAAAGCAAGAGATACGACTCGGCCACATTGGCATGATAACTCGGGATGCATTCGCAATGAACGCCGTCGGGTAAAAACTGACGGAA
>PWZG01000617.1 GCA_003567575.1 PVC group bacterium
CCGGCGGAAATCGAGCAGGATCGCGCCCGCGCGAGGCTGCCGATTCCTTCCCGCGATCTGCCGCTGGTCGTCTGGGGAAGTATTACCGATACGAAGGACGTGTTGACCTCCACGGCGCCCGTCACGTTGACGCGCGAGACGCTGGAAACCCTGCCGCTTGACGAGAATGTGTCGCTCAATGCGTTTATCGACGGCGAACTTGGCGATGGCGTCTTGAATCTTTACCAGCTTCACAATCAGCCTCTGGGCGGGGAACCGGATTCGGAGATCAAGCATTCCGGGAAACAATCGCTTCGTTTTTCCGGCGGCCAAACCGATCAGGGATTTCAGATTCAACGGTTGCATCATGTTCCCGGGATGGCGCACACCTTGAGTGTCTGGGTACGGGCGGATGAATCCATGCCATTGACTCTGATCTTGACCCCTGTTCGCCCGCGAGGAGGGGATCTGGTGCTGGAGCTGGTCGCCCAAGACCCGGCGTTGAGCGCGATGATTCCACATTGGAACGATCCTGTTGAAGTCATGACGGTTGCCGCCGTGGCCGATGCCGATTGGAAAGCAATCACCCTGGAAGTACCCGCTCCCAAAGCGCCGGTTGATTATTACCGTTTGCGCCTCGCACCCGATAAGCCGACCGCCGCAACCTGGTGGGTGGATACGGTTCGCATGCAGTTCGTGCCCTTACCTTGCGCTCAATAAATAAACAATAGAAAACCAAAATACTTATGGGTTGCGGGCGAAGCCCGCCTTGGAGTGCGGCGGTTGATACCGCCGCCTTTTTTAAGGCGAAAGCATGGCTCCCGCACTCCGAAGGGCGGCTTCGCCGCCGTGAAGTCAATCATTTGGCCGAAATAGATAAGAAATTGTCCGAAACAGACATTGTTTTTTTATGTTGCGGGCATTATGCTCATTGAGGACGGATTTTTCTGGCTGGTGGACGAGGTTGATTATTTCGGTTAGATTCATCGTTTGCCGGGCCATTACCACACGAAGGAGCTTTCAATCATGACGACTGAACATCAAACGATTCGACATCTCACCATTTACGCTCGCGAAGGAAAGTATGCCGGCTGGCCGGCCAACGCGGGGATGTGGTCATGGGGAAACGAGCTGCTGGTGGGGTTTGCCCTGGCGAATCACGAGGAATTGCCTGCCGGCCATACCTACCATCGGGGTTCCGCGCGTCAGGTCTTCGCCCGTAGCGTGGATGGCGGCGAAACATGGTCTCTGGAAGATGCCATCGAGCGGGGCATTACCGCGCGGTCCAAGGATCATGTCGTGCCGGAAGACCAAGCCGTGGAGCCGGGACCTTGTCCGGGCGGATTCGATTTTGCCGATCCGAATTTTGCCATGACGTTCCGGCGGATGGACGATGCCGGCGGGACGTCCCACTTCTACGTGACCACCGATCGCGGTCATCACTGGCAGGGACCCTACGCCTTCCCGAATCTCGGGTTTCCCGGGATTCTGGCCCGCAGCGATTATCTGGTGGAAGGTCGCCATGAATTGCTGGCCGTGCTTACGGCGTCCAAACAAAACCGGTGTGAAGGACGGCCGATTTGTGTTCGTACCCGCGACGGCGGCGCCTCCTGGAGCCTGGTTTCCACCATCGGTCCCGAACCGCAAGGCTTCGCGATCATGCCGGCAACCGTTCGATTGGTTTCCGGCGAGCTTTTGACGGTGTTGCGTTGCCGGGAAGGCGAGCGCCGTTGGCTGGCGGCTTACCTGTCGCCGGACCAGGGCGCAAGTTGGCGCGCGTTACCCGATCCCGTTGCGGATACCGGCAAAGGGAATCCGCCGGCGCTGGTACGGTTGGCTGACGATCGTCTGTGCCTGGCCTACGCCGTGCGCAGTGCGCCGTCCCGGATTTGTGTCCGGTTCGGATCGCCGGATGGACAATATTGGAGTGATGAACGGGTTCTGCGCGCCAACGACGATGCCAATTGGGATGTCGGCTATCCGCGCATGCTGCAGCGTCCCGACGGGACCCTGGTGCTGGTGTATTACTACAATCACGCGCTACGGGAAACACCGTCCTGGCGTTACATCGCGGCCACGGTATTTGCGCCGCCTGCGAATTTCTGCGGAACATGAGACTCCTCGTGAAGCCCGATCCTGAAAAGAAGGTTATGATGGGTAAATTTGGGAACGGTAGTTATTACCGCGAAGGACACGAAGCACACGAAGAATTGTTAAGCACCATTCCTTCGTGTTCTTCGCGCTCTTCGTGGTATCATAAAGGATTAACCAGAACGGTCCGGGTAGGATGGGTGTGATGGATTTGAATAAATTCGAGGGAATTATCCCGCCGCTGGTGACACCGTTGACGGCGCCGGACGTGCTGGATGTCGGCGGCTTGGAACGCCTGGTGGAACACGTCCTTGCCGGCGGCGTGCACGGATTGTTCGTCCTGGGAACGACCGGCGAGGGGCCGAGCCTGAGCTACCGGTTGCGGCATGAGATGGTCGAACGGGTTTGCCGTCAGATTGGTGATCGCGTGCCGGTTCTGGTGGGAATTACCGATACGGCCTTCGCGCAGGCGTTGGAAATGGCCGAGATTGCCGCCGCCGCGGGCGCCGCCGCCGTCGTGGCCGCGCCGCCTTATTATTTTCCTACCGACCAGACGGAGTTACTGGAATACGTGAAGCATCTCGTCGTCCGCTTGCCGTTGCCCCTGTTTTTGTATAATATGCCGTCGTTATGCAAGGTTGCCTATCAACCCGATCTCATACGGCAAGCGCTTGAGATGCCGGGGGTTGTCGGGATTAAGGATAGTTCCGGGGATCTGGAATATTTTCAGGAGGTTTCGAAGATCGTTGCCGAATATCCGCATGCGACCCTGTTGATGGGGCCGGAGGAATTACTGGTCGATGCCATGCGTCTCGGCGGACATGGCGGGATTCCCGGCGGCGCCAACCTGTGTCCGGCGCTATTCGTTGAACTGTACCAGGCCGTCAAAGCCGGGGATGCCGCGCGGACCGATGCCCTGCAGGCCGATGTTGAGCGGCTCGGCCGCTTGTATCAGGTGGGCGGCTACGGTTCAGCGGTCATTAAAGGCATCAAATGCGCCCTGTCATGGATGGGACTCTGCGACGATTTCATGGCCGAACCGTTTCAGCGTTTTTCGCAACATCAACGCGAAATCATTCAACGCCTGATCGATGAGATGCCGGAACGATTTGACGTGAAAAGTGGAAATGAAATGTTTGCAATGAAGACCGAAACAGCTTTGACCAGCGAATGAGACGAATGAAACAAAGCTGCTGCCGGTCAAGGAGGCGGTTCGTTGTGGAGAACTTAACACCGTGAGCGTGAAGGTCACCAACGAGAAACGCAACGCATTGGGAACCGGGGGATTGTCGCCACGTTGTTTTTATGGTCGCCCCGGAACTTGGACTGGAATAGTTACACAGAGAAGGTTCTGTCAACTTTTGACATGACCGGGTTCAAAGCAGGAGAAATTCATGACGTCAAAGTCACATTCACAGGTAGCGGGGAGCGAGACGCCTCCCCTTGATATCGGCCGCCGCCTGGAGTTGTTCGTGGATCGTTACCTCGTCGACCGGCTCGACGGCGCGGCGTTCCGGATGCATGCCCCGCGCAAGGAGCCGTTGCCGGCCAAGCCCCTGACCGGCGGGTACATGACGGTGATCAAGGATGGAAAGCTTTTCCGGGCCTACTATCGCCGTTACAAGCCGGGGTTCAAGGGGGAGATTTCCGACGGCAACAAGGGCGAATGCACCTGCTACGCGGAGAGTCGGGACGGGATCGACTGGGATGAGCCGGATCTCGAGCTGCTGAAGGACGACGTGTTCGGCAACCTGCGGAACGGGATCTTCGACCAATCTCCCTTTGCGCACAATTTGTCGCCTTTTCTCGACACCCGATCCGATGTTCCGCGCAGCGAACGCTTCAAGGCGCTTGGCGGAACGCGCGGCAGCGGATTGCATGCCTTCGCGTCCGAAGACGGATTTCACTGGCGGCACATGAGCGACGGGCCGGCGATCCCCCACGACCCGGAGCTGCACGGCCGGAACGCGTTCGATTCGCAGAACGTCGCGTTCTGGTCCGAGGCGGAGGATGGTTACGTGGCGTACTTCCGCCACTGGAATTCGGCCGTGGGCGGGCCGCGGTCGATCACCCGCGCGGTCTCGAAGGATTTTCGGACCTGGCATGACGAATCCGCCACATTCCAGCCGCCCAATCTCCCCGGCGAGGAGTTGTATACCAACCAGACGCACCCCTACTTTCGGGCGCCGCACATCTACATCGCGTTGCCGACGCGCTTTACGCATGCCGCGGTCAAAGGCGAAGCCGTAACGGACGAAAAGGGCAATCGGTTGAACAAGGGCTCGACCGATATCCTGTTGATGACAACCCGGCCCGGTAGGAATTCGTTTGAACGCCTCTTTGCCGAAGCCTTCATCCGGCCCGGCCTCGATCCGGCGGGCTGGGAGAACCGCGCCAACTACCTGGCTCTCAACGTGGTGCCCACCGGTCCTGGCGAAATGTCCGTGTACAACCGCACCGGCCACCGTTACGTGTTGCGCTCGGACGGGTTCGTGTCCGTAAATGCCCCCGCTGCGGGCGGCGAACTCGTCACGAAGCCGCTGGTCTTCGCAGGAAATGAACTGGTTCTGAACCTCAGCACCTCGATTCGAGGCGGCCTGCGCGTCGAGCTGCAAAACGCAACAGGTCAAGCGCTTCCCGGTTTTGAGATCGACAGTTGCATGCCGATCATCGATGACTGCATCGAACGGGTCGTCACCTGGCGCGACACCCCTTCGCTTGCACAGCATGCCGGACGCCCCGTGCGGCTGCGGTTTACGATGGCGGACAGCGACCTGTACGCCCTTCGTTTTCGGTGAAACACGGTAACTGTTCAGGTAGCCCGGCGATTGGCCTGTTTTGGGCGAAGTAAGTCGGGCATTCCTGCCTGACACGACAACCAGTTCAGGAAAGTCAGCCAGGAATGACTGACTTACCAGGGCTA
>PWZG01000390.1 GCA_003567575.1 PVC group bacterium
CTCACCCCCTGCCCTCTCCCAGAGGGAGAGGGTGATCACGCAAGTAAGCGGATCACCGTTTTCTTGTTTTTTTGCGCAAACATGCTTGAATAAGTCACTAACGGCTCCTCATGAAGAGCCTGTCCCTTGGCGTTTGTCGTCCTGCGGTTCAGGCTTGGTCACGTTGCCAGAAATCGCGCACGGTGGCGACCGGATCGCTGGTTACGCATATTTCTTCGCGCCAGTAACCGGGCATTTTTCGGCGGTATCCCTCGGCCGTCAGGCGCCGGTCCAACAGCATTACGAAACCACGATCCGATTCGCGCCGGATAATCCGGCCGCCGGCCTGGACGACGCGATTAAGTCCCGGATACATATAGGCATGGCGGAACCCGTTGCCGTCATGTTGATCGTGATATGCGCGAATCAATTCCTGTTCGGGGCATACCTTGGGCAGGCCGGGACCGATGATAAACGCGCCGACCGCCAAATGTCCCGGATAGTCGACCCCTTCGGCGAATACCCCGCCCTGGACGGCGCACAGCAGAATTGTCTCGACCATATTGGCCTCCAGATCCGCGAGCACGGCGGCGGTATCCATTGCCGGCGTCTGAATCACCGTGCGGTAAGGGCCGGGCGGCAGCATTGCGACGACTTGATCGCGAAAGGCGAAGCTGGGGAAGAACGCCAGATAATTCCCCGGCCGCAAGCGGATGGTCCGTTGCATGATATCGGCAATCAAGGGCGCCGCCCGATCCCGCTGTCGATAGCGTGTATCCACCGTGGGTGTGGCGGCGATCAACCGGTTGCGGCGCGGGAACGGGCTGGGTAAATCCATTAAGTCGACCTCGCTATCCGTCAGACCGGTATTACGCAGAAAGAAATCGAATGGGCTCAGGGTTGCGCTCATCATCACGGTTCCGTGAAAATAGTCGAGCCGTTCGCGCAGGAACGGCGCCGGATCAAGGCACCAGATCCGCGTATTGCCATCGGGATATCCCAGACAGGCAAAGAGATCGGCGTTATGGCGGCAACAATCGCCGTAATCGCGAATGGCGAAACAGGCGCTCAGCAGCGGATCACGAAAACGGCGGCTGCCGCCCTGGGGTTCAGGTTCAAGGCCCGCCGGTGGTTGCCGGCGGGACCGGTTACGGAGGTAAAAAAGGTATTCCAGCGTCAGGATTTCCGCGCGTTCAGCCGCGCCAATGAAGAACCGGCGCTGTGGTTCACCAGTCCAGACCGGAAGGTTTTCGCCCTGGGATTCGCGCCATTCGGCGATTTGCCGGTCAACGGCGTCGCCGACATCCGTTAACAGGCATGCCATATCCGCGTAGACGGGCGAATTCAGTCGTTCGCACAAGGCGGCCAAGCGCCGCAATTCGCTGCCGTCAAGCGTCGGCGAATAATAACCGCGCACCCGTTCGGGCAAGTTATGGGCTTCATCGACCACCAACAGCATCGGTTGGGCGGTCGGTTCGTCAAAGAAAGATTTCAAGGCCACGCGCGGATCGAAAACGTAGTTATAATCGGACACGATCACGGCGGCCCGTTGGGTGAGGGCCAGCGAGACTTCGAACGGGCATAATTGCGCGGCGGCAGCGGTTTCGGTAACGGTCAGTCCGTCAACGGTGCCGAGTGTTTCAAGCTGATCAAGCAATCCTGTTCGTTCGAGGCGCACGCTGAAATCGGCAAGAAACGAACATTCCTGGGGATCGCATCGCATTTCCGATGCCGGGCACGACCGTTCCTTGGCCATTAATTGCATGGCGCACACGCCGCGATGGGGCGGCACGATCCGGCGCAACGTTTCGACGGCCAGTTCCTGTTGCGAGACCTTGGCCGTCACAAAAAAAAGGCGGCGATCGCCGGCCAGCGCGGCGCGCACCATCGGGAACAGCGCCGCCACTGTTTTCCCGATACCGGTCGGCGCGGAACAGAACAAGGTCCCTCCCCTATCGGCGACGGCGGCCGCGTGGTCGCTCATCTTCGCCTGCCCCGCCCGCCGGGTTGCGAATGGGAAGGTCAACGTCGCTGCCAGCTCACGTTTGCGGCGTGCGCGATCGAGGGTTTGACGATGCTCGGCGAACAAAGTATTGAGACGCGAAAACAACAGCGATTCGACGGCCGCGGCCTGAAACGCGATATCGATATCGCGTTGGGTTCCATCCGTCAACGACAGGTATCGCAATCGGCCGGCGCGTACTCGTTCGCCATTGCGCAACAACATCAGGCAATAATAGCCGCACTGTTCACGATGGGAATTAAGCGGCGACATGGTCGCCAACGCATCGCCGCCCAGGAATGTTGACTTGAACTCAACGACGTCCACGCCGCGGGCGGTTTTGATCAAGAGGTCAATCCGGCCTTCCAACAGGATTTGCCATCCGGCGGGTCCTTCGAATTGCCAGCGTACGGTCGTCTCGGTAAGCGCCTGATCCGGGCCGGCGCTGTGTGCGGCGGCGGCAGCGGTTTCATGCGCTTGGCGGCCGGCGCGCGCGCGTGCGGCGCGGATACCGCCGGTCAGCGAGAGCCCCTCGGCATCGCCTTCCGTCAAGTCGCGGACCCCGCAACGCAGTATTTTGTTGGTATCGTCGAATATTGGCATGAACGCCGTTATGTGGGCGGCAGTTCCGCCACGATTCGTTGTTTGATGCGGATGACGCAATCCGGATTTTTAGCGGAAACAAAAAGAGCCTTGGGATATTGTTTTCGCTGTTCCGGCAGCGTCTTGATAGCATCCGGTTCATCGATTTTATTCAATGCCAGAATTTGCGGCACATCGGCGGCATTGATTTCCTGAAGGGTTTGATTGACGATGGCGATATGTTCAGCGACATACGGATGGGCGGCATCGGCGACATGCAACAAAAGGTCGGCTTCCCTGATTTCATCGAGGGTCGCCCGGAATGAGGCGACCAATCCGTGGGGCAGGTGCCTGATAAACCCGACCGTATCGGTCAACAACGCATAGCGTTGATCCGGCAGCCAGATACGCCGGCTTTTGGTATCGAGCGTGGCGAACAGGCGGTCATCAACATAGGCCTTTGCCGGCGCGAATGAATTGAGCAATGTCGATTTGCCGGCATTGGTATAACCGACCAGACAGACTCGCTGCAAATGGCGGCGTTGCCGTGTTTGGAGGCGTTGCCGTTGCATGGCGGCCAAGCGGTTTTTCAGTTCGCGAATCCGACGGCGCATCGGTGCGTTACGCAATTGCAGCGGACTTTCGCCGGGACCTTTCATGCCGATCCCGCCTTCGAAACGTTGTTGACGTTCGGACACCGGGATCCGCGACACCAAATATTCCAACTGTGCGAGGCTGACCTGGGTTTGCGCTTCGGCGGATTGGGCGCGCCGGACAAATATCTGCAGGATCAATTCCGTGCGATCAATCACCTTGATCCCGATTTTGAGGTCAAGATTATTGACTTGGACCGCTGATAATTCGTTATCGAAGATGATCAGATCGGCGCCGGCGCTCCGGCAGGGAAGCTGGATTTCTTCCAGCTTGCCTTCGCCAATGTATAACGCCGGGTTGACGGCGGAACGCCGTTGTGTCATGACGCCGACCACGTCCGCTCCGGCGGTATCCGCCAGCCGTTCGAGTTCGGCCAGCGAATCGCGGGCACGGTCGCGATCATGACGCCCGATATTTACCTGGACGAGCAACGCTTTCTCGCGTTGATTCCGTCCCGTGGCAATAGTATTGGCCAAATTACGTCTTCCAGATAACGGCGTTCGCGTCGGCGTACCCTCTTAATTGGATCCGCGTCCGGATACTCCCCGCGGTTTGCTTGCGCCGGCTTTTTTGGGCGCGACGGCTTTTGTTTTGGGGCGCAAATTGCGGACGGCGCGACCAGCCTGCCACATTTCGGAATTACCGATGGCAGCCAATTCCCTGTCGAGTCGTTCCTGGTAATCGCGTTTACCGCATACGCTCAACACCCGCTTGGTTTCCTTACCGGTTTTGACGGCTTGATACAATTCCTTGAAAACCGGCGCAACGGCTTTCTTGAATTTCGGTCGCCAGTCGAGCGCACCCCGCTGGGCGGTGGCCGAACAATTGGCGAACATCCAATCCATTCCATTTTCATCAACCAGTCGTATCAGACTCTGGGTCAATTCCTCGACCGTTTCGTTGAATGCTTCGCTGGGGGAATGCCCGTTTTTGCGCAGCACATCGTATTGCGCTTCCATAACTCCGGCCAGCGCGCCCATCAGAATGCCGCGTTCGCCGGTTAGATCGCTGTAGACCTCGTGTTCGAAGGTGGTCGGGAAAAGGTAGCCCGAACCGATGCCGATACCAAGCGCCTTGCAGCGTTCCTCCGCCCGGCCGGTTGCATCCTGGAACACGCCGTAACTGGAATTGATGCCTGCGCCGGAAAGGAAATTACGTCGTACCGAGGTCCCCGATCCTTTGGGCGCCACGATCAGCACATCGACATCGTCCGGCGGCACAATGCCGGTCTGGTCGCGATAAACGATTGAAAATCCGTGCGAAAAATAGAGGGCATCGCCAGGATTAAGATGCTTCTTGACTTCGGGCCAGATTCTTTTCTGTGCCGCATCCGAAACCAGCATCTGGATCACCGTACCGCGCTGGACTGCCTCGGGGATATCAAACAGGGTTTCACCCGGTTTCCATCCGTCCTTGACGGCGCGATTCCAATCGCGTTGGAAGGCTTTGGCCTGTCCAATGATCACATTGAATCCGTTGTCTTTCAGGTTCAATGCCTGGGCCGGTCCTTGTACGCCGTATCCGATGACGGCGATCGTTTCGTTCTTCAATACCTTGCGAGCGCGCGCCAGCGGGAATTCCTTGCGTGTCACCACATCTTCTTTCACGCCACCAAAATCGATTGTTGCCATACCGTGTTTCAACTCCTTTTGTATTCAGCTTGGGTTCACTTAAAACCTTCCGTCATGCATCTAACGTCAGGTAATACTAACGCTTTGACGGCAAATGTCAACCTTGCTGCGATTCCATCGTCCATACTCGCACACCGATCTTTGGTAAGTTTCTAATGGCTTCGCCAACCCTCACCCCGGCCCTCTCCCAGAGGGAGAGGGAAATCACGCGAGTGAACGGCTAACGGTTTTCTTGTTTTTCATGCCGGTTTCGTGAGTTTAAGGCACTAAATGGAGACATCTACTTTCTCCAGCAACGTCACCGCCATGATCAATGCGCGCGGCAGATGGAAGGGATCTTTGACCGGCAACGCGATGACCGTTTCGACGGGGCGTCCGCGGCGGTCGAGACGCTGCGTCCATTCCCCGTATTGCGGCACGGGGAAATGGGTAAAGCTGTAATCGTGTACCCGGCGATACCATTCCAGGCACCAGGATTCGCCGCACAGCGCATGCGCCAGCAGCAGGGCATACAAAGCTTCGGTAGCCGGCCACCAGAGTTTGACATCGGCATGCTTGAAAAAAACCGGTTGCCGTCCTTCGGCGTCGATCCCGTGCAGTAATCCGCCGTATTGCGGATCCCAGCCCGCCTCGATATGCCGCCGGATGGTTGCGACGGCGCACGCAAGCCGGGTTGTGTCGTTGCATTTTCGTAGTTGATGTATTTGAAACCACATACTCTCGAGGGCATGACCGGGATTGACCGTGCGCCCGGCCGGCGTATCGGATACGGTGTTGTCGAGATTCAAATATTCATACATGAATCCACCCCGTTCGGGACGGATATACCGATCCATGACTTCTAGGCATTGGAAACGCGCCGCCTCGTCAATTGCCGGATCGTGGACGACTTCGGAAAGCGCGTCGAACGCCGAGGAAAAAATCATGGCTACAGCGTGTGCTTTCATCCCCGGCGGCAATGCTTGCGGCCAAATTCGAATCCGGTCCCATTGCTCGAGTTTGGGCAATACTCGGTCAACTGACTGCATTATCGTCTCCAAGACGCGACGATCACCGGTCGCACGATACAGTTCCGTCATCCCGTAGATCGCGAATCCCGGCGTGAAGATACTGAGCGGTCCGTCCAGGATACGGCCGTCGGGACTGACTCGGAAACACCAGTCGCCGTTGTCGTCGCGACCGTATTTGACAGAAAACTCGTACAGATCCATCGCATGTTGCAACCAGAGTTCCCGTTTTTCGATGCGGTTGTAAAGCGCTGAAAATGTCCAGATCGCCCGCAATTGCGAACGCATATAGCGATCATCGCTCAGCAGCGACCCGTCATCGGCCAAACAGACATCCAGGCCCGGCCGGTCGGGACTGAATCCATGCCGTTCCCAGAACGTCATGATATCCTCCAACAGATGGCAACGCAAAAAGTCGTGTAATTCCGGCAGGTTTACCTCGGTTCGGTTCTGATATAACAACATGGCGCACATACCTTTCCATCCTTACGACAATGAACTGTTGCCAAGACGTATTTATACTACACTAAATTTTTCCCAAAACAAGCTTGATACGCCGACTTGTCGCAGTTACCGTGAAAAGCTTATCGTCCGCCCCGCAACCAGTCCATCGTAAACGCGCGCAGGAAACTTCCCTGTTCACCGTGCGTTCCCCGTGAAACCACGACCCACAGCCCTGAATCATCCACCCGACCCAACGTGGCATAGGAAAACAATCCGTATTGGAACCAGGGAAGTACGGGGCGGCCGTGGTTTCGCTGTCATTTTTACCGCCGGACGCAGTGGCGGCGCGACGTTGAACCGACACACAAAAACTTAAAAAATAAAAAAGGTTGCATTCGCCGGGTAATCTGTTATTCTTTGCGGCGCTGGTGAGTACAGATTTGGTCAGTGAGACGGTAGATTGTCAGGCGGCCGCAAGTGACGGAGTTAACGACGATCTGAAATCCGGAAGAACGGAAACGATCACGAGGGCCGGCTCTACAGTAAGGTAAGGAAGGTAGTATCATGGCTACGAAACTCTATGTTGGGAACCTGTCGTTCAACACGACCGAGGGCGATCTGCTCCGAATGTTTGAAGAAGTCGGCGCTGTCAGCAGTTGCACGATTATCATGGACAAGTTCACCAATAAGTCACGTGGATTCGGCTTCGTTGAAATGGGCTCAGAAGATGATGCCCGTAAAGCGATTGATGAATTCAACGGCAAATCGATCGATGGTCGTCCTCTGACGGTCAACGAAGCTCGTCCCCGCGAAGACCGGGGCGGCGGCGGTGGCGGCGGCGGCTTCGGTGGCGGCGGCGGTGGCGGCGGCCGCGGACGCGACCGTCGCTGAGCGGTAACCGGCAACCGTTTCGGATCGCAAACATGCCGGACCGGTGCGGTTGCGCTCAATCATTGAGCTTTAAACGGGGCGCCCTCACGGGCGTCCCGTTTTTTTTTATTGTATCATGCATATTATTTGCGCCACCAACATGCCGTTTGCCGCCGAAACGTTCGGGACGCTTGGCGATACGGAAATTCTGGAAGGACGCCATATAACGCCGGCGAATGTGCGATCGGCTGATTTGCTGGCCGTCCGTTCCACCACCCGAATCGACCGGGCATTGCTGCAAGACAGTCGCGTGCGGTTTGTGGGAACGGCCACGATCGGGATCGACCATTTGGATACGGCCTACCTTGATGCAGCCGGTATCCGCTGGTGTTATGCGCCCGGTTGCAACGCCAATAGCGTCTCGGAATATGTAACCACGGCGTTATTGTGTCTGGCACAACGGCACGGCTGGCGTCTGGCCGGGAAAACGATCGGCGTTATCGGAGTCGGCAACGTCGGCCGGCTTGTCGCACACAAGGCGACGGCCTTGGGATTAAAGGTACTGTTAAACGATCCGCCTCGCGAACGCGCCGGGGACGCGGAAGATTTTCAGCCGCTGGAACGGTTGCTGGCGGAATCGGATATCTTGACGTTACATGTGCCACTAACCGATAGCGGTCCCGACGCCACCAGGCATCTGGTTGACGACAGTTTTTTTGACAGGTCACGGCGCGGCCTGATTTTTATCAACGCCTCACGCGGCGGCGTGATGCGCAGCGAATCCGTTCTCTCCGCCCTGCACGCGAAACGCGTGGCTCATGCGGTGATCGACACCTGGGAAAACGAACCGCGTATTTCACAAACCTTGCTGGAAAACGTCGATATCGCAACACCGCATATTGCCGGGCATTCGTTCGAAGGAAAAGTTGAAGGGACGATGATGGTCTATCGCGCAGCCTGCCGTTTTCTCGGTAAACAACCGTGCTGGGATCCGGAACCACACCTGCCGCCGCCGACTGTACCACGACTTGATCTGAGCGCGGCGACCGACGCCGACGAACAGGATCTGCTCTGGCAAGCCGTTCACGCGATTTATGATATCGAGGCCGATGACCGGCGCTTACGGGATGCCGCCGCTGGAACGGCGGACGATACCGCAACCGGATTCGATACGCTGCGTCGAAATTATCCGCAACGCCGCGAATTCAGGTTTACCCGTTTAATCTTGCCGTCGCACGCCAGAACCCTGGCGCCCCGGTTACGCGATCTTGGGTTTCAGATCGATTAATCATGGATAACCTTTCTGAGAAAATTTCAGATCTGCGCCGCTCGTGGGGCAGCCGCGTCTTGATCCTGGCTCACCATTACCAGACTGACGCCGTTTTGCAACATGCCGATGCCATCGGAGATTCGCTGGAATTGGCGCGCCGTGCCGCAAGCGAAACCAAAGCGGAACGTATCGCGTTCTGCGGCGTACGTTTTATGGCCGAGACCGCGGATATCCTGACGGCGCCCCAACAGCGTGTTTACGTACCGGATACCGAAGCGCTATGCCCGATGGCGGCCATGGCCGATGCGGCCGAAGCCGGGATCGCATGGAAAACGGTCACCCGCTACGGCGGCGGTCCGGACGCATGGCGACCGATCGTTTACGTCAACAGCACCGCGGAAGTCAAAGCTTTTTGTGGACATCACGGCGGATGGGCATGCACGTCCGGCAACGCGACGGCGGCCTTTCGCCATGCCCTGGACGACGGGCGGCGCATCCTTTTTCTTCCCGATGAACATCTCGGCGTTAATACCGCGCGGACACTGGGAATACCCGACAATCAACAGGCCATTTACGATCCGGCACTCGACAACGGCGGTCTGTCGCCGCAAACTCTTGACACGGCACGTGTCGTGGTCTGGAAAGGATATTGTCATGTCCATACGGCTTTTATGGCTGAACAGATAGCAGCGGTACGAAAAAGGTATGCCGGCGTTCACGTCATCGTACATCCGGAATGTCCCACCAATGTGGTTGCCTTGTCCGACGAAAGCGGGTCAACAGCCCGGATTATCGAAGTCGTACGGAATGCGCCGCCGGACAGCATCATCGCCATCGGCACCGAAGCGCGTCTGGTACGCCGTCTCGCGCGCGAACAACAGGGACAACGCACCATCATCCCCCTGCAAGATTCCATTTGCCCGAACATGAGTCGCAACACGGAGAGCAAGCTGGCAACGCTGTTGGACCTATGGCCGGAATCCCAATGCGTCAATGTTCACGAATCGCTGCGCGAACCGGCACGCCTGGCATTGGAACGAATGCTGGCGGTTTAACTGCATCGAATCGACGTCAGCACCTCGTAGGGGATCGTTCCGCCGGCCGCCGCCAGTTCATCCGCCCAAACCGCCGCGCCGCCCTGGCAGCCGATCAGGACGGCAATATCGCCGGCTTGCGCCCTGCAATTCGGCGGCAACGATACGGCCGTCAAATTCATGCTGACGCGGCCAACGACCGGACACCGACAACCATCGATAAGAACCACGCCGCGGTTACTCAAATGCCGGCTGTAACCATCGCCATAACCGACGGAAAGAAGCGCAATCCGGCGGCGACCGCGGACGGTATACGTCGCGCCATATCCAACGCTACGACCGCGCGGCAACGGTTTGACTTGCAACACCCGCGTTTTCCATTGCAACGCAGGCCGCACCGCGATGCGGCAAGCCGACGGCATCGGCGGATATCCATACAACAAAATACCCAGTCGTACCGCATCCAAATCCCATTGCGAATTTTCGCAAAATCCGCCGCTGGCCGAAATATGCGACATAGCCAATGCCATACCGCCCTGCAGGCATGCGGATATCACCTTGGAGAAACGCTGGAATTGTCGCGCAGTCCGCGCCGGCGCCTCGCCGCCGGCAGCCGCGAAATGCGAGGCGATTCCCTCAATCCGCAATCCGTTATGCCGCGACAATACCTGTAACTGCCGCGGTGCGCGCGTCCAGTCGAAGCCCAGTCGCGACATGCCGGTATCGATCTTGACATGACAGCGCAACAGACTTCCCGGACGGCAACGGCAAACAGCGTCAGCCATGGCCTCGCCATGTTCCGGCCCCGCGATCACGGGAATCAAGCGTTTATCGAGTAAATCCGGAACCGTATCCGGCGGTGGCGCGCAAAGCACCATGATGGTCGCCCGCGGCTGTAGCGCACGAAGCGCAATACCTTCCTCCACGTGAGCGACGGCAAAACAATCGATTCCGGCAGCCACGGCACAACGCACGACCGACGCCATGCCATGACCGTATGCATCGGATTTAACCACAAAAAACAATGCCGTATCCGGTTGCAGCGCGCGTTGCGCCGCACGCAGATTGCCTTCCAACACGTCGGTATCCAGTTCCGTCCAACAATGATCGTTCATGGTTTCAACGATGCACTATCCGGCGACACAACGGAGGCACCCAGACGCCGCAAATGATCGCCGATAAATGCGACAGTTTCCCGATGCGCCTGTTTTTCACGGGATTGCGTCTGAATCGGCTGCCCGAAACGAAAATGTACGTCCTTGCGCGGATTAACCCGTCCGAAATCGGGGATCGGGAAACCGCGTGCCAGGAAATCGGTCTTCAACGCCAGCGGCACCACCGGCACGCCCGCGCGGCCCGCCAGTTTGCAGGCAATCGAGTTGAATGTTGCCGGATCAAACACAGCCCGTCGCTTGGCCTGCGGGAATAAAATCAGCGATGTCCCGTCGGACAGACGACGCACGCCCTCCGTCAACAGCGTCTTGAGATCCGCGCGCGGATCGGAACGCGTAAGCGCAATCGGGTACAAACGGCGCAGAATGGCGCCAAACCATGGGTAAGACAGCAGACTGCGTTTCACCACAAAGGTTACCTTGCTGAACGGCAACAGGATACAAGCCAACGCGTGGGTTTCCAAGGCGCTCATATGGTTGGCGGCGATCACAAACGGACCGTCAAGCGCCGCCAGCGAATCGAGACCTTCAATGACAATCCTTCCGCCAAGCGTCTCGACCGCCAGCAGGATGGTTGCCGACGATTCCGCCCAGGCATCGCTATCGTAGGCGTCGCGCCGGGCCAGGCGGGCGCCTTGCCAAACGCAACGAAATACAATACGGTGGTACCGTAGCGAAGGGAAAACCGGTACCGGAACCGGATGGACGCGAGCGGTCGCGTAACCGTAGTCGGAGAGCAAGCGTTGCCGGAATTCGGCCGGTGCGATGGACGGATAGCTTGTTGATTTCATCATTGCGACGCCTTCAGCGCCACCCCCTGTTCGATTTCTTCGGCGACAATGGTTGCAGCGTTTTCGTAGGCGTCACCTTCGCCGAGGCCGGCCACAACCTTACGCATGGCATCCCGCATTTGCCGCTGTTGCAGCGTATCGGCAGCCAAGGGAATCAACGCCGACGCGATACGATCCGGCCGGCAATCGTTTTGCAAAAGTTCAGGACATACCTCGCGATTGGCGAGAATATTGACAATCCCGATATGCCGTACTTGCATCAGGCGTCGGCCCAAGGCATAAGTAATACGGCCGGTACGATAGGCGATCACCGTAGGACAATCCATGAACGCGGCCTCCAAGGTTGCGGTGCCTGAAGCAACGACGGCGGCATCCGCCTGGCGCAATACCTGGCGCGTCATACCGCTGACAACCTGCCAGCGCCGCGGCGCGGCGCCGGGAAATCGTTCGATGAATTGGACTAATCGCGCGGCATCGGCTTCGGAAGCAGCCGCCACAATGAATGAGCATCCCGGATAATGCGCTTCGATACGGGCGGCCGCCGGCCACAAGACCGGCATCAGACTCTGGATTTCCTGCGGTCGGCTGCCGGGCAACAAGGCAATACGCGGAACACCGTCTTGCCAAGGCAATTCAGGCGCCGGCGCGTTAAGTAACCGGCGGGTTTCATTGATCAACGGATGTCCGGCAAAATCCACGCGCAATGCGTCAGGATCGAACAACGCCGGCTCGAAAGGGAAGATGGTAATCAAGCGGTCAAGACAACGCGTCATGGAAGGAATACGCGAACGACGCCAAGCCCAAACTTGTGGACAGATATAGAAAACGGTCCGGATACCCATGGCATGGACGCGCTGAGCAAACCTCAGGTTAAATCCGGGATAATCGACCAACAGCACGGCATCGGGCGGCGCATTGCGAGTACGCTTCAATAAATCGATAAAAATACGGCGTAATCGAAAGAATTTAGCCGCCGCTTCCGTCCCTCCGACAACCGCCATTTCCGCAACATCGTACAATACCTCAACCCCTTCACTGCGCAGGGCATCGCCGCCGGTACCGCTAACCGCAAGATCGGGATATTGCGCGCGCAGCGCCCGGATCACGCCCGCGGCATGCATATCGCCGGAAACTTCACCGGTCAAGACCAGCAGGCGGCGAGGGCGCTTCATGAACCTCCTTCGCTGATACAACGCCGGATCGATGCCGCCAGTTTTAAGGATTCAAACGCCTGACGACCGCCAACCGCCGGTTTGCGACCATGCAAAACACAATCGCTAAAATCGCGTAATTCACGCAACAATGGTTCTCCTTTTTCAATGGGAACGTCAATGGTTTCGATACCATCCCCGGTTTTACGCATTAATTGACCGCATTGTTCCTGATAATCGAGCGATACATAGGCATCGGCCTGGAAAACCCGGATTTTACGAATCCGTTCGCGACTGATCCGACTGGCCGTCACGTTGGCCACGCAACCGTTTTCGAATACCAGGCGGGCATTGGCAATATCTTCCTCGGCACTCAGGACCGGCACCCCGATGGCATGGATATCGCAGACAGGCGATCGCACCAAGTGCTGGATGATTTCCAAGTCATGGATCATCAGATCCAATACAACCCCCACTTCCGTGCCGCGTGGATGCAAACCGGGACGCGGCGGCGGATAAGGCGCCAAGCGCAACGCTTCAATAAAGCGCGGCTGATCGAGGTTGCTTTCGAGGTAGGTCATCACCGGATTAAACCGCTCCACATGGCCAACCTGCAATACAATGCCGGCGCGATCGGATTCGGCAACCAGCGTTTCAGCTTCCGGCAACGACGCCGCCAGCGGTTTCTCGATCAACAAATGAAGACCGCGTCGAATCAACGGCAACGCAACATCGCAATGCAAATGGGTGGGAACGACAATGCTCGCTGCCTCAATCACGTCGGCCAATGTTTCCACCGAATCGAACGCACGCGTCCCGTAGCGTTCGGCAATGCTGCGGGCCTGATCCGCATCCACATCATAGACGCCGCACAACTCCGTCTGCGGCAACTCGGAATAAATGCGCGCATGCCATTGCCCGAGGCTGCCTACACCGAAAACACCAACCCGCAAACGACGTTCATCAGTCAGCATCAGTAATCGCCACCTTCCTTGTCTATCTCCACCGCGGTAAAACATAACCCGAAACGGTTGGCCATATCGATCAGTTTTTCCCGTTCCAACAGAATCGTGCGCCGCGCCTCGACAGCCAACGCCGCGGCGCCGATCCGGCGTAATCCTTTCAACGTCCGCTCGCCAACCACCGGAATATCGAAACGCATGTCATGCCCGGTCTTGGCAGCCTTTACGACCACCGCGCCGGGACCACCCAATTGACCGGCCCGCGCAATGGTCCGATCGGTTCCCTCAAACGCTTCAACCGCCAGAACCGTACCGTTCTTGACAACCACCGTCTGGCCAATATCAAGATTGCTGGAAAAACGCGCCACACGCGTGCCGAGCGCAATATCCGACGCAACCCGTGCATCGGGCGTAATCCGCGACAAACAACCCGGATCCGGCATGGTCTGTTCCATGAATCGGTGTGCCGGCAACAAGTCGATACCGATCGCTTTCAACTCAGCAGCCACGGCGCCGAAAATTGTTTCCGCGTTACGCTGCCGCAACCGCGACAGTAATCGCACCATGCGAGCATCGATCCGGAGGAAAAACAAATGGCGTGGCCGAATCAGACCCGCCATGACCGCATCGGATATCTGAAGCGCGCCTGCCGTATCCAGAAAACGTTGCAGATTGCCAAGCGAAATCCAGATGACGCGATCGGCATACCGTTCGATGGCACGATCGGTCTCATGCTTGAATGCCAGCGCCACCACCTCGCCGACACCCTGGCTTTTCGCTGATTCGGCCAGCAGCAAAGGATACACGCCGCGACCGGCAATCAACAGCAGGCGGCTTGGCGTGTCACGGTAATTAAGACCGTTTCGTTCCATGGGAAAAACAGCAACGCTGCATCACCGATTCAAATCGCCGGCCGCTTCAGGTTGATAAAGAATTTTTTCAATACGCAAGGCGCGAACCCCGGAAGGAACAGGCCACTTGATCGTATCGCCGACACGATAACCCAAAAGCGCGGTCCCGACCGGCGCCAGAACGGATATTGCGCCGTTATCGATGTCCGCATCAGCAGGAAACACCAGCGAATAGGTCTCGTCTTCCCCGCTATCCAGATCGCGCAATACGATCTTGGAATTCATGGTGACTACATTGGGCGGGATATCTTTCGGTTCCATCACGTCCGCACGCTGTAATTCGTCATGTAACTCTTTCAAATCGTTACGATCTCGCTCAATATCATGACGATTATCCCGAATAGCAATCAGTTCCTCAATCCGTTCCTTGTCGAACTGCGTAATGTATATTTTTTTCCGCCTCATCGTCGATAACTCCGTCTAATGGCTTCGCCAACCCTCACCCCGGCCCTCTCCCAGAGGGAGAGGGAGATCACACGAGTGAACGGCTAACGGTTTTTTTGTTTTTCATGCCGGTTTCGTGAGTTTAAGTCACTATTAATCATGGATACGCAATCGCCGGATGAACAACAAACACCCAAGCATCACCGGCTTCGATAACTGCATCATAACACACGCCGTCAGAAAGGCAAGAGCATAAAACGGCAGCAATTCTCGGTTTGGCGCTTTTCGGTTCCCGAAGCGCAGCGGGTTCGTCGTGTGGTGTCCGACAAATGGTGTGAATCAATCCGGTGTCATCCCGAGCTTGTCGAGGGATCTGCGTCCGTCGCGGAGTGCCGGGATTCCTCGACTTCGCTCGGAATGACAATGCTTTTCGAGTGGTTTCCGCTGATAAAACGCAACCTTGATTTCCCGCCCAAATTTGATATTATGTATGCCATTAAAGGATACACCCATGCGAGTCATTGTCGAAAATGAATTCTGGCAATCATTCATCAACTCCACGGTAACGACGCCGGCGCCTGAAATCATGCTGCTGCTGATCGTCACCGTAATCTGTCTGGTTGCGCGATGGACACGCGTGGGTTTGCTGATCGCGTTCATTTACGCTTACCGCTGGGGCTGGTTGTTTATGCACCAGGAATTCAGCAGACATCAAGGAATGCTGCTGATATACTATATCACGGGAATCGTTGCGATTGTCGGTACAATCATCGCTTTTCTCATGCAAAAAGAATAACGCGCGGTCATGTCAAAGACATCATCACCAACCCCATCTGCTCCCCGCGGCGCTACCGTCGCGGCATTCATGCTGTCCACGTTGACGATCGCCCTTGTCGGCTGCGCCCTCATCAGCGCAGCCATACCGTTTGTCAAGACAACCGTCGCAAGCCGGCACCTGGATATAGCGCGCGCGCGCGCCGGTGATCGACAGGAAGCGGCCCAGGCCATTGTCATATTGCGCCATCTTCAGCCCGTTCTCAAACCTTACCGCAAACACGCCGATGAAGGGTATCAACTGTTGGCGCGCGCCCATGCCGCGCGAGGCCAACACGACGACGCCGCCAAAACGGCACAAAAAATGTACCACCGGATATCTTCGCCAGCGTCCGGTTCAGCGTCGCAAACCGATTTCCTTACGGCGTGGGGCGCTCAATTATACAACCGCATCACCGCGGACCAAATCGCCGGCGACCCCTGGGTCGGCTACCGCGAATTAGCGCAACAATATCAAGCATTCGACGACCGACAGGGAATGCAACACATGCAGGAACATCTGGACCAGCATTACAGTAACCATCCCTGGCATAAACCCGCCGATCGGGATATACCGCCCGAAAGACCCGACATTGCACCGATCGAAAAACCCGAGCCCAAAGAGACGCCCCGGCCGCCGGATGATGCCGACGAAGCGAAACCGCAATGGGCATTGCCGCTTCCCGACGGCGCCACCGCATACAACGTACACCGCGAACGATTGCGCGAAGTACCAGCCGATACATTGATCGACATCCATGAACATACGGTCTGGGATACGGAACCGATGGTGCATGCCGGCGTCCATGTTTTGAACCGCTGGGTATCCAATATCTTTCTGCGCACCTCGCAAATCGCCATCCAGGACGGTAGCGCCAAGGATGTATGCGATCGCGAAAAACGCCTGCACATGAATCGGCTGGAAACCATCCAACGCATCCACCAAGAAGAAAAAAACAATCCGCCGACTCCCCCACCCGACCGGACGCCGGACGATACCGCCGCAACCGCGACATCGCGACAGGATGCGCGCCGTCAATTGCGGGAACTGGAGCAAAGACACGCCCGTCTGCACGAAGAAATGCAGCAAGCGGAAGGACACCGCCGCGCCGAATTAATTGACGAATTACGTCGGATGGGCATGCATCGATATCGTTTGCAACAGGCGGCGGCAGGCGTCGTTGAAACGCTCGATGCCCCCACCCCGGAAACCGCCGAACCCGATATGCCGCCACCGGAGTCGCCACAATTGCAACGACTACGACAACGGCTTGAGGATATCGACACTGAAATCCAACGATTGAGCAATTCAGAGTAATGGTTTTGCGAATACCCAAATGCTTTCGATATCCGCGTGTCATCATTATAGCCGTATGGATCGCGATTAATATATGGTTTCTGAAATCCGAAATTATCCCGCGCGGCGTTTTCGGAGCGCCGGCCGGATACGATGCCGTCATCGACAGCGGCCTCATGCATCGCGACTCATGGATGCGGATCGTCGACGGCGACCGAACCATCGGCTACAGTAACAGCCGCATCGATATCGACGAATATACACCGGGCGGCCGCTATCTGCTGCTCAATAAAACAGAAGCCAAACTGCCGCTCTTCGGCGTAGAACACCCAACAACCATCGAATCCCGTATTGCGCTTAACACCGATTTGAAACTCGAAGAATTCGATATTTCCATCGATTCCGGCGACATTCAGGTGCAACTTCACGGCAAACATATCGAGAACCAAGTATTCGAAATATCGTTCAAAGGACCGATTACCCTGCCAGCAACACGACTGACACTGCCACGAAATGCAATGATCCTGCCGCCCACCGCCGAAATCGGGTTGCGCCGCATGCGGCCCGGCCGCAAAACAACGCTGCATGTCTTCGACCCGCTGACCATGCAAGCCACACCGCTGACCGTCGAAGCCTTGCGCCGCGAAGAACTGGACCATCGCGACAACACCTACACCGTCACCGTCCTCGCCATGACCTACCAGGGGATGACGCTGCACAGTTGGGTCGCCGACGACGGCACGGTCCTGATCCAGGAAACCCCGTTGGGATGGATACTGGAAGAATGCGATCCTGACGAAGCCATGGACTTTATGGAGCGATGATATTTCACGTATAAATCCAAAGATATCAACCATGATCGAACTCAATAACTTATCGCGACGCTTCGGCGACCACTGGGCGGTTCGCGATCTCTCGCTTACGGTTCCCGCCGGCGAACTGTTCTGTTTTCTCGGCCCTAACGGCGCCGGCAAAACAACCACCATCAAAATGATTACCGGCTTACTGCAACCAACCGCCGGCACCATTCGCGTCAATGGATTGGACCTGCAAGACGATCCGTTGCGCGTCAAACAATCGATCGGCTACATTCCCGACACTCCCTATTTGTACGACCGGCTGACCGCCTCGGAGTTTTTCGATTTCACCGGCGAACTCTATGCCATCGACGATACCCGAATCCGTCAAATCAAACCGGAATTATTCGACCTTTTCGGATTACAGGAACATGCCGGCCATCTCGTCCGCGATCTGTCGCACGGATTGCGGCAGCGTCTGCTCTATGCCGTCTCGTTCCTGCATCAACCGTCCGCGCTTTTCATCGATGAACCGTTGATCGGACTCGATCCCTATACCATCCGCCTGATCAAAGATCTGCTCAAACAAAAAGCCAGGGAAGGAATGACGATATTCCTGACAACGCATATCCTGGCCCTGGCCGAAGACATCGCCGACCGTATCGGCATTATTCATAATGGCCGTCTCGCCGCCCTGGGTACCGTCGACGAACTGCGCGCACAAAGCGGGATTTCCGGAAGTCTTGAAGATATCTTCCTGCATCTTACGAAACCAGCATCATGAATACACCCTGCACCCGGTCATCATGTCAATGTCAGAAGGACGAAAACGGGACACCCGTCATCGCCGTCGGCATGAGTGGCGGCGTCGACTCCACCATGGCCGCCCTGCTGTTGAAACAGGCCGGTCACAACGTGGTCGGACTGACCATGAGTATATGGGACGGATCGGTCGCGATGGTCGAATCAGGCGCTTCCGGCTGTTTCGGTCCCGGCGAAGCGCAGGATATTGATAAAGCGCGGCGCAACGCCGAGCGCATCGGCATCCCCCATCACGTCATCACGCTGGCCGGTGAATACCGCCGCAATGTACTTGATTATTTTTGCGATGAATACCGCCGCGGTCGAACGCCGAATCCGTGCGTTGTCTGTAATCAGCGCATGAAATTCGGATTACTTCCCGAACAGGCACGGGCGCAGGGACTGCAATTCAACCGTTTCGCTACCGGACATTACGTCCGTATCCGTCACGATCACGACACCGGAATGTACCATTTGTTACGGGGCATCGATCGCCACAAGGATCAATCGTATTTCCTCGCCCGTCTTACCCAGCATCAACTCGCCGACCTGATATTCCCGCTGGGTGACCGGCGCAAGGAAGAGGTGGTCGCGCTTGCCCGGCAAAACGGATTCGACGACATCGCCAACGAACCCGAAAGCCAGGACTTCATCGAAAGCGATGATTATTCACCGCTGTTCAACACCGAAGACAGCGAACCGGGTCCCATCGTCGATCGTGAGGGGCGCCTGCTGGGCGAGCATCGCGGTATCATCCATTACACGATCGGACAACGCGCAGGTTTGGGTGTCAGCGCCGGCACCCGGCTATATGTAAAGGAGCTGCAACCGGAAACCAATACTTTAGTTTTGGCGCCGCGTGACGCCTTATACAGCCGCGCCATGCTCATCGAACAGGCGCACTGGATTGCCGGCCGGCCAGCGGACGATTTCGAATGCCTGATACAACTGCGCTACCGCCACCGAAACGTAACCGCCCGCCTGGAACACATTGAAAACGAACGCTGGCGGGTCACCTTCAAAGAACCGCAATTCGCTGTAACACCTGGTCAAACAGCGGTTTGCTATCAAAACGACGAATGTCTCGGCGGCGCCTGGATCGAGCAAGCGCTGAAATAAAAAAAACCGCACTTGACTTTCCCGATGGAATCTGGCATACTGCCTCTTGTCGACAGTAAAACAGTACAGATTGCGGGGTGGAGCAGCCAGGTAGCTCGTCAGGCTCATAACCTGAAGGTCGTAGGTTCAAATCCTACCCCCGCTACCAATTTTTAAGGGGTTTTCTTAACGGAAAACCCCTTTTTTATTGGGGTTTTTCGCTGTTTTTGTGTTTTCAGGGTGAACACGCTACAACCGGCAACAACCGGCAACAATCACGGCTTTTTAGGACA
>PWZG01000037.1 GCA_003567575.1 PVC group bacterium
AAATCAGGTTTTTCGGGGCAGATAGACCAAAATGTTATGTTTCGTTTTTCCAGTGATTTACGAATGTTCTCTCAGACAAGTGGGGCCTCTGAGCAAGCCCAGATTATTCGGGGTGTCTGAGAAATCCTTAATCTTTTGCCGTAATCTTTACCCTGATTGCGCTGAGAAACCCTCATGCTCCGGAATGCCGATGTTTTTATCCGGGAAAACCACCTTTCCGCAACAGAAACTACTTGCGCGCATAACGCTCAGTCTTCCTCTCCGGTCGCCAATCGACGGGATCGACGGATGTCGACAGGCATTGAAATCTTTGTCGAACCGTGAACGGTTATCAAAACGGTTGCCGCGCGCGTTGGGCGCGGTCGGCGAACGATTGGCGGAAGCTCACCCGGAATCAATATCCGGTTCATTCCATGTATTTGATCGGTTGCGCGATGTTAGGCGCGCAAGTCGTCCACCGCCGCCACGGCGGTTTTCACGAGAATGGTTCCGGCCTCGGGTGCCAGCACGCTTCCGGCGGCTTCGTAGCCGCCCTGTTCCACCGCCTCACGGGTCACGATATATCCATGCAACATTCCGTTGGCATAGGCCACCGGATATGAACCCGGCGCCGCCTTGATCTGGAGCGCGTACTCGGTGAACAATTCGCCGGGCAATCCCACGATGAAACGATCGCCGATCCCGACGACTTGAACATCGGCCGGCAGACATGTTTCCATGAGCCCGTCAAGGGTTCCATTCGCCTTGGCCTGCGCCAGGTTTACCAGTTTTTCGGCGCCGAAAACCGCGCATTCCGCGGTGCGCACATCCGCCCTGGGAGCGCCGTCATCCTGCAGTTGCCGGTATTGTTGTTGATATTGTTGCAGTGTCGCTTCCGCTTCGGCGGGTGACGGCAAGGTACGCCGCGGCAAGTCGACGGAGCGAATCAGCGACGAAAACTTCACATCCGCCGAAAAATCGGTATCCGTCAAGCGTTGCACGGCGTCGGCTACGGACTTGCCGAGAATTCGTCCCAAACGTTCCGCCTCGGCGAACGTCTGGCCATGAACCACATGGCGGGGACTCTGGTTGCCGCAGGGGGCATTATGATAGCAGACCACCAGTTGATCGCCGAAACATTCCCGTAAATATTCGCGCGCATAATGCGGGAAATCGCTGGATACCAGCTTTGAATCCTCGTGCAATACCGTGGGATGCATACCATACATGGTGGCCATGCCGATGATCGAATGATCGGATACCCGCCGCACCACCATGATCCCGCATTCCGGATCGGTCGTCCACGCCGGGTTATGCCGATTGGTGCCAACCCCTTCGATCCGGGCGCTGGTCCACGCCGCTTCGGCGGGAACCGCCGCCGCTTTGGCATCGCGCGCGGCAGCCAGGATTTGTTCCTGGATGAAATCCACGTAACCGGGCGGCGGCGGCGCTTGCGACGGATCGTCTTTACCGAACGACAAATGCCGGTCGAGACTCACCGGTCCTGAGTGGGTATGGGTGCATGTAATCAACACCCCGTCTTCCGCCATTCCCAGGGTATCGGCGACGGTCCGGCGGCAACGACGCGCCGTCGGCGTATCCAGAAACAAAATATCCAACGCCACCAGCACAACGGCCGCATCACCCGTTTCAAGATACAGGGCCGAGGCCCAAAGCGGATCGTGAATCCCTTCGCTGACCCGTTCCACATTCGGATATCCGCACAATTGCATCGGGGTTTGCGGACTGATTTCCCGCCGGGCGACACCTGCTTGTAATGAATCGTTTCGCATCGTTGTCCCTTCTTTTTCTTTAAATTACCACAATGGCGGCGAGTTTGGCGCCCGCTATATGGATTTATAGCATACACGGAAACAACCAATTGTCGATGGGAAAAGTTTTTCCCGGAATTGCGGATTGTTCGATGATCAATCTCAGATTTTCCGGGGATAAAAGAACGAATATCTGCTTGGAGCCGGCCGCCTACCCGCCCGCGGCTGGTCCCCGGCCGGATGGAAAACCGTGATGATCATGCGAAGAAACGGCGGGGGATCCGTCTGCGATGCAGTCGCGACGCGCCGCCGTCTCCAGATGTTGGCTTGTTAACGCCAATAGTGCCACTGCATGACTTATTAATATATTATAAATATTCGCTTGCCTTTTTTTAATATTTATTTTAGATTTAATGATATGCAAGAGAAACGGAAGGAAAACACAACAAAAGACGGCGGTTCTTCGCTGATGTCGAATGCCGACGAGCAACGGATCGCGCGACGTCTGGGAATCCGGCTGCGGGAATTGAGACGTCGTCGTCATCTTACGCAAGCAGCGCTGGCGGATGCGTTAGGCATTCGCCAATCGCCGCTTTCGCTGATTGAAACCGGGCATCACATACCTTCCGGCCGCTTACTCTATCGTCTGGCCGAGGTCCTGGGTGTTAGTGTCGACGCATTGTTCGCCGATCCGCACGCCAGCGAATCCGCTTACATCCGCGTGGGTTCAAGCGAAGGCATGGTCTTGCGCCGGCGTCCGCTGCTGTCCTTGCGCAGCGCTCATCCGGCGCCCGATGTCGATTCCCCGTTTGCCACGCTGCTTGCTCCGCTGGATCCGGGATTGTACTCGGGCGAACTGACTCTTTTTGCGGACCGGATTGGCGACTTGGCTTCCGCCTTTCTGGCGTTGGAGGATGCGTGCGGTTCCATTAAACGCGCAGGTATTCCCCTGATTTTGCCTTTTGAACCGACGGAACCCGGAATCGAAAAGCTGGTCGGACAGGTGCGTTACTTTCTCGGGATCGGGCATGCGGTGATTTTCGATTATCTGGAGCTGCTCGAAAACGCCGGATTACGCGTCATCTTCATGCCGTTACCGGGAGAAATGGCGAGTTGCGCGGCCTACGATCATGCCAACGGCAATGTGTTTTTATTGGTCAGCGACGGGTTGACGGTCGAACGACGGTTATTCCGGTTGGTATTCGAACTCGGTCGCGTGTATTACTTCACGCGCGCGGCCGGAAGCGGTCAGGCGGTGACGCCGGCGATTGACGGCGAACTCGACGAATTGCATGCCGCGCGAAAATTCGCGGCCTTGTTCCTTATGCCGGCCGATTCGGTGCGGGCAACCGTCCGTCAATTGGGGGTGCGGCCGGATGGTTGGACGTGGGAACTATTGATCCGGATCAAGCATCGGTTTGGCGTTTCATTGCAAGCGTTTGCGTACCGCTTATTGGAACTGGGATTGATCGATCGAACCCTGAGCGAGCAATTCCATGCAGAGGTATTGGACTACTACGAACAGCACGGCTACGTGGAGCCGGGTGCGTCGCGCAGAATCCTGACGCCCAACGGACGCTTGGGCGATTTACGTTTATTGGCGGCGCAGAAGCGTGACATGGCGGAGGAACTGGACGTGATCGATGCCTTATTCGAACGACTGAACATCACCATGCCTTGAATGTGGAAAATGAACCGGACAACGACCAAGTCAACGACGTTTTATGCGCAGTTGCGGCTACGACGGAAAAACTCTTTTCCCGCCACTGAAAATATCCCGCTCAAAACAGTTATCACCCTATTCACAGGCAATGGCTCGGTAATATGTCGGAACGATACATCCTCTGTCCGGGCATGCGCCTCGACACGTTTCTGATAAAGTTCGTCGATCCATGCCCGGAACCCGGTGCTCCCAATGCTGCGCGGCGATTCCTTATGAATTTAGAGCAGTTAGCCGCCGGCGTCTCGAAAACCAAATGGAAATGGCTCGTCATCAAAACGAACAGGGAAAGAAGGATATGAAACTGTTCCACACGTTCGGAAATCCGTTCAAGAAAACGTTCGTGATCCGCCTCGTCTCTGAAAAGTCGTCTCTCCGGCGCCCAACCTATGTCGCCGTAGCTTCCTGGCGAAGGCGCATCCTCCACCATCCGGCAGGTAACATGGCTTGTCCTCCTAAGCCTTTGGCGAAGAAGGATAAATCGCCCCGGGATACTCCACTCGCGGTTGCCTTGCCATATTCGCCGCTCCTCCTTTGCGTGGCCGATAATATGGCACATCTCTCAGTGCTTGCAAAGTTTATTGTTAAGGGCTGACTCTGTTCCCCCGACTCTGTTCCCCCGTAATCCTGCAATGCGAAGGCCGGTCAGATCCGAATACCGCCTGGGTCTTCGTAAAAAAGGCAGTTCATGCCGCCGGACGTCCATGTCTGGATCGTCGGATTACTGAAATACCTCCAGAAACGGTACTTCTCCAATCTTGAAGTCGACGACGAGGGCGATTTCTGGGAAACAGGCGACAGAACGGCGCTGGAAGCAAAAATGTGCCTGCTGAACGAGAAGATGGATGCGCTGTCCGCAGGTTTCACGGCGAAATCGTTTGGCGATTTTTCAGGCCTATCCGCGGAGGACATCGCATTCCGAATCGAAGATTTCCTGAAGAAACGAGATCTTTGACACGATGTAACCAGCAAGATCATCAAGTTCGTGTGTCAGATACTCGTTCGAGATGCAAATAATCAGCGCCAGGACAAAACCTTCGATAGTCGAGTAAGGTTTGACGGATGGCATTTGTTTTGGCATGATAGTGCCGGATTTGAGGATTTGAACGTACTGGCTTTGAAATGGTAGATGGGCTGGCAACGGAGAACGGATTTGGATTGTTTGTGATCATGATGGGATTTGGAATGAAGGCGCCAAATGGAGATCTTCGGCACGGTCCTTCGAATGTCTTATCAAGTGCAAATGTGAGATGTGAAGACGTACTCCTTGCCGACCCTTGTATAATTCGGACAGATATGTAAGAATCCGAATATTTAGCGATTAAAATGAATGCTGTGATGAATGACCATATTTCTGAACCATGGGTATCAGATGGAGGAAATCGCCCTGCATCTGGGCGTCAGTCAGGACACGATACATCGCTGGATTCGCAACCGAAGCATGCCCCCTCATCAGGTTATCCGGCTGTGGAAGTTTACGCCGAATGAG
>PWZG01000149.1 GCA_003567575.1 PVC group bacterium
GATCTGTTGCTGACGGACGTGATTATGCCGGAAACGAATGGTTACGAGCTGGCGCAACATTTGCAAGCGAAATGGCCGTCCATGAAGTGCATGTTCATGTCCGGTTATACCGCGGATATCATTGTCCGGCGCGGGGTCGTGGAAGATGGTTTGCAGTTTGTTCAAAAACCGTTCTCGTCGGCGGTGCTGACCGCCAGGGTGCGGGCTACGCTCGAGCAACCAGTAATCAAGGTGCCGGTACGGGAATAAGGCGGGCTTCGCCCGCAACCCAGAGGGCAGAGGTCAGAGGTCAGAGGGCAGCGACGCCTGTCCATATCATAAGCTCCGAATGAATTTTCTTGTTTTTTATGACCGAGGCTCTAGAATAAGTCAATAGAACAGGTGACGGAGCATGTCGGCGTCGGCGTACGAACGGTCGGTTCCTGAAGGAAACAGACGACAACGGACTATGAGCGCAAAATTCGGTTGGATTTGTCTATAGTGACGCAGGCGTCCCTCCTGTCTGTTAACAAAACAGGCTGGAGGCCTGTTCCACATTCCCAATCCAACCGAATTTTGCGATCACAGACAACGGATCATTGCGAAAAGGATATAAACAAAGTGTTCGGAGCGTCTTACAAAATTGCGAGGGTTTGGGGCATACCTGTGAAGATCCATATCTCGCTGGTTCTTTTACTGGTCTTTATGGGGTTGTACGTCGGATTCTCCGTCAGCCTCGAGGAAGGTGTGATCAGGGGCGGCATGGCTTTGGTTGCCAATGTGCTCATGTTGTTGCTGGTTTTCGCCAGTGTTGCATTGCATGAGCTGGGTCATTCGTTTGTTGCCATTCGCAAGGGTTGCCGGGTTCGCCAGATAACCCTGATGTTTATCGGCGGCGCGGCACAGATGGAACGGATTCCCACGCGGCCCCGCGATGAAATCCTGATGGCGGCGGCCGGCCCCGGCGTGAGTCTTGTGATAGGATTCACGATGATTCCGTTCGCAATGTGGCTGTTGAGTATCGGTTTCGATACGATCGGGCGCATGCTGCTATACTTGGGCGGTCTGAACCTGGTGCTGGCGGGGTTCAACCTGGCGCCGGCATTTCCAATGGACGGCGGCCGTATTTTACGCGCGGCGTTAACCGGCCGCATGGGACGCCTGCGCGCCACCTATGTGGCGTCACAAATCGGCAAGGTACTGGCCGTTTTCATGGGGTTGTTCGGATTAATGAACGGACAATGGTTTCTTGTCGCCATCGCCTTTTTTATCTATATCTCGGCCGGTGCGGAGTATCGCATGATTCAGGCGCAGGAAATGTTCCGGTCGCGGCAGAGCGCGTTCGGCATGTCCAACGGGCGGTATGAAGCAGGGCATGAGTACCCGCTGGATGACGATGAACCCGTCGATGACGATGAAGTCATTGTCAGTCCGCCGCCTTACCGCGAGGGTCCTGCCGAAAGGTTTGGTGTTCATCGCGAGCATCGTGGAAACCGTAACCGGTTTCGAATTCTTTAATATAACTACAAGCTACTACAAGCAACGGCCGTCAGACAAATGAATACTAAAAACGACAACGAACATTCCTCAACGCAGAAAGAAGTTTTGCGAGCCGGCTCTTTGTCTTCGGGAGTCCGCGAAGAAATGAAGGTTAGCGCCTTCAGGGATGGCCATAAACTGGAGGCGCCCGGGGTCACCGAGCTGAATTTATCCCGCATGGCCAAGCGTCGCGAGCAGACGCATACCCAGGTGGCGCAGGCGGCGCATGAATTGGAGCGTCTGCGGGGACAACGCGATGAGCTCGAGCGCGAACGCCAGCGGCTTGAAACGCTGGAACAGCGCCAAGTCAAGTATGAGCAGGAACAGTGTGGTTTGCGCGACGGTTTGACGCATAGGATGGAGTTGTTGCGGAAAATGGATTTGGAAGCCTCGCGACGGGCGGAACTTTTTGCCGCGGTACGCCGTCGTTACGAGGAGATGCTGCACGAGGTTGACCGGGTTCGCGATCAACAATGGTCGGAAGAACGGTACGACGAGGAATTGAACAGGGCCTTGGCGATCATGGAGGATATTCAGCGCGAGTATAACCGCGCATGGTCACGGGTGGAGGCGGTAACCAGTGAAGCGATCGCAACGCGTTCGGATTCCGTTGCGGAGCCTAGGGTCCTGGGTTCGCCGGCGTCGTTTGCGTTGCCACGCCGTTTAATCGAGTGGATTTGGGTGGGTGCGGCATTCAGTCTGCCGTTGATGGTTGCCATGTTGGCGCTGCTTGCGCTGGCGCGCTGGCTGTGGGGGATCGGCGCGTGAACGGTTGCGACTTGAGAGGATACTCATGAAAAATCAAACCACATTGCCGGAACTGGGGCGGCGATTGCAACATCTTGAGAAGGCGATTGCTCAAAATGAACGACGTCAGCGCCGCTTGCAACGTGCCGTTGCCAAGGGCAAACCGATACGAACAACTGGCGAACCGCCTCCAAAGCGCGGTTCGCCATCTACATCGCCGCCGCCGTCATCGCCGCCGCCGCCACCGGCTGGCGTGAGTCACGATCATCCGGTCAGGTTTACCCATGACAATGCGCCCATTTTCATGAGCGGTAGTCTTGAAGCGCTTGATGTGCGTCATGTCACACTATCTGAACGCCGGAACCGGCACCTGTTGCTGCTGGTTTTCCTGGTTGCGATTCTGGTTGGGATTTTTTACATGATTCTGCCGTAAGTTTGTCCGTGCTTACGGAGGGAACGGCGGGTTGTCGCGACAGAACATAAAGTATTTGTTGCCTCGTTTGCTGAGTGGCGCGGCAACCGTTCGCCCGCGGATCGGTGCGCCAAAAACGTCGTGATAGACGAAGGTGATTGATTCCAGGTCGGCAGGTGCGTAGAATCGGGCAACATGCAGCGTACGCGGCAAGGTTTCCCAGCGACGGGTGTCCGGTCCTTCCGTGCTGTATAACAACAAACCGGCCAACATCCCCAGCGCCTCGTCTTCCCGAAACAGGGTTTGCACGATGGTTTCCTTGACGACGATACGGGTGACGTCTTTGGCGGTCTGCAAAGTCCGCAGCCTGTTCAATGATGCGGTCAGCAGCTCGCCGGTATCGCTGAAACGATAACTGCGGCCCAGATACCGGTCTCCATGGTAAAAGGTTACATGGCCGGCCGCCATGCGGTCCAACCGTTGATCCCAATGCGTTGTATTTCCCGTCGGTACCCGCCCGCCGAGGGCGAAAACGATCATCTCGATTTCTCCGGGTGCGGGGTCGGCTGCTGCAGAATTGGCTGTTGCTCCGTCGTTATCGACCGGTAACAACCGACCGCTGCGGTCGTCGATTTGCACGTTTTCAAGCAAGGCATTCGCCTGACGGTATTGCAGGGCGGCGCCTTCACGGTCGTCCGTCATTTCCAGGCAGAACCCGGCCACATAGCGGCTGAATGCGTCATCGGGAAAACCGCCGAGGTTTTCCTGCTTGGAAATGATATTTCGCGCCTCGACCGCGGCGCTCTGCCAGTTGCCGCCGGCCAGAAAGTTCTTGGCCAGCATGGCGCGCAACAATGTTCGTTCATAGGGGAAACCGCGGAATATCAGCGTGCGATCGCTGATGACCAGGCTGGCGGCGCCGCGCGACAGGCTGTAGGGTTCATTGCGTCTCAGTTCGTATACCGCCTGCAACCAGTCATGGGTACTGGCATCGAGTTCGTTGCGCGCCTGGCGAATGGCGCCGCGCTCCATCAGGTACAGGACCCTGTCCTTATCGCCCTCCGACGGCAACTTTTGCAACCGCTCGTCCGCCTTTTCCAAGCGGCCGGCGTAGAAATCCCGGCGCGCCGATTCGATGGACGGAGCGCGGCAACCGGCCCCCGTCAGCATCAGTAATCCCGTCAAGGCGACGGCGGCTAAACGCGAGCTTACAGCATGATATACGATTGAAATCATGATCCCGCACTGATTTCTTTCCGGTACCTGTGATTACCAGCCGATGAGCGGGCGGCTGGCGCGACGGGCGCGTTCTTCCTGACCGCTCCACGCGATCACGCCGGTTTCCAGATCCGTGACTTCGACCGTTAACTGGTAGAAAACCTCTTCGCGTCGCGCAAGGCGTACCTCGCGGCCGGAACGTTTCTTTATTTCCACCAGCGACCCGGTGAGCATGTAGCGGGCGCCCAGTTGGCTGCGTAATGCCGCACGCGTTTCCGGGGTGACCTGTTCCTGCTGGTATTGTTGTTCGCGCAGCAGATCGTCGCGCCGACTAGCGTCAACAAACCGCATTTTCCCGGAATCCATCATTACGGTGCGAATACTGTCGGACAACGCTTTCATGTCGATATGATGCGAGGTACGGTTCTCGATGCCGAGCGCCACCAGGATGGGCGGCTCGTCTTGATCCTTAAGGAAATCATGGTCCAGAACCTTTTCCGCCATGTCACGGCTCAGGGTGCGTAGATCCCTGTAATCGTAGTCAGCATCGAAAGGCGCCGTGTCGTCCGCTGAAACCTCCCGCACACCCGTGCGAAAGGCGGCGCATCCCGTGGTTAAGACAATCACTGCAAGCATTGCCGACAGCATGCCGATGGTTTTCGCTACATTGTGTTTCATCATGGTATCCCTTTCTTATGCCCTTGGTTTTTTCGATGGTTTGCGCCGGAACTACTCCGGCCTGAATATGCCGCTTAAAATGCCGGTTCCTGCGTTCGTGATTGTTCACGCTTTATTATACCAGATAATGTTATCGGCATGCAACGGTATAATGAAATCCGGGCGCATATCACTTCCGTCCGTCATTCCCCGATGGATCAATAGCGTGTGCTCAGTAGGCGGAATGCGCCCGGAAATCCGAATGACGAAATACCCAAGATCGAAGGAAATCCTAAATCCGAAAAACCAAAATCCAAAAAAAAAATAACAAAGCGAAAATCCGACGTGTCGCGGCGTCTTGTCCTGCGTAGCTGAGCCGTAGAAGGAAGCGTGTAAAC
>PWZG01000329.1 GCA_003567575.1 PVC group bacterium
ATCCGGACGAGACGCCCGATGAGATTCTGGACGATTTGTGGACGCGCTTTTACGGACCGGCGGCCGAGACGATGGCCGGTTACTGGCATACGATCGATCGCGCCTGGATCGAGGCGGAGGAATATTCCGGCTGCGGCTTCGGGTACCTGCAAATGTTTACCCCCAAAGTCATGCAAAAAGCGCGCGGATTGATCGACGAGGCGCTGACGCATTGCGCGGAAGACAGCCTGGAATACCAGCGGATCAAGATGATCGACGAGACGTTCGGTTTGTTCGAGCTGTTCATGAAAATGCGCGAGGATCTGGCCGCCGGACGGTTGCAGGATTTGGGACGGGACATCGCGCGCTGGCGCGAAAACCGCGCTCAGTTGGCCGAACGGTATTCGCCCCAGCGTGTGCTGGCCGGGTTGACGGAGAGCTACGTCAACTCGTTTTTCGCGCGCACCTACGAGGATGCCTCGCGGATGGAAGCCGACTACGCTCGGCACGGCGAGCCGATGCTGGAATGGCGTTGGAAGCACAACCCCGGTCCTGAAGAAGATTCACTGCCCTGGACGGCGCCGGACCATGACGATTCCGATTGGCCGACGACCCACGTGGTGCGCGAGACCTGGAGCACGATCGGACATCACAATACCTTGACCGAACCGGCCGCCGGCCGTTCGGGCCGCATGGCCTACCGCGCGGCCCAGCGTCTCGGCGCCCTGCCTGAAGGCAAGCGCGCGATCCTCTGGATCGGCTCGACCGATGGCAGCGCCAAGGTGTTCGTCAACGGTACGCCCATTCCGTACATCGTGCCGGTAACAACCCGTTGGCATGAGGAAGGAACCGAACTCGACCGTTTTTCCGGTTACTGCACCCCGGCGTCGTTCGATGTAACCGACGCCCTGGTCGACGGCGAGAACCAATTCACGATCCTGTGCGAACGAACCAATCTCAACGAACTGGGTACCGGCGGCCTGATGGGGCCGGTGGTGATTTATAGGGAACGATGAATCAAGCAAAGGGGAACCCATGATTCGATAAATGGTAACCGTTCACAGGGTACGAAATCACACACGGCGCTAAGCCAAACGTTCTGTTTGTGTGAGTTTGCCGATTGCCCGTGTCAAGGTGTCGGTTATCGCATCCCTGTATCCGAAATCAAACCGTCGAAGTGACTACTCAGCTCTCGCCCGACTCGGGTGTGGTAACCGTTTACGGATTGGAATGGCGTATATTTTTGAGTGCGCTTGCCTGCAAGCGCTTTCTGACCCGGAGCCTGCTCCGGGCGCCAGCAGGACAACAAGCAGGAGACGTATCGTCCACGCCTACCCGTCGGGGCAGGCCCCGACGGAGAAAGCGCGTGCAGGCACGCGCACTCAAAAAAGTTCGCAGCGGTTCGGAAATTGTGGTATACGGAACAGTCAATGCAGGAGGGGAACAACCATGGTGGACAGCAATTGGGTGCGACAGTCACTGACGGGACCCGTGTCGTCCGTGCGGACACCGTTTTTGCGGGACGGCGCGATCGACTATGACGGGTTGCGACGGGCGATCGACTTCAACATCGCGGCCGGCAGCAGAACCATGCTGCTGACCGCGGGCGACAGCCATTACTTCGCGCTTTCGGACGATGAGATCGCCGAGGTGACGCGCGTGACGGTCGAACACACGGCCCGGCGTGCCCTGGTGGTGGCGGCCGACCGTCATTTCAATACCGGACAGGCGTTGGCTTTCGCCGACTACTGCCGGGGGGTCGGCGCGGACATGCTCATGCTCATGCCGCCCGACTGGGCCGCTTCCTGCACACCGGAAACGCTGGCCGCGCATTACGCGATCGTTTCAGAGAAGATCCCGGTGATGCTGGTCACGAATGTCTTCATTCCGCGTGGCGAAGCGTTCGGGCTTGCGGTCGTGGAGCAAACCCTTGAGACGGCGCCCGGCGTCGTCGCGATCAAGGATGACATGCTGGGGACCTTCGCACGCAAGATGGCGTTGCGAGTCCGTGACCGTTGGGCGGTGATTTCCGGCGGACAGAAGCAAAACCATCTCAACATTCATCCGTACGGGTGCGATGGCTATCTTTCGACGTTCGTTACGTTCAGACCCGACGTCGCCCAGCGCTACTGGGCGGCCATTACCCGGAACGACATCCCGGCGGCCGTGGCGCTGATCCGGGATTTCGATCTGCCGTTCTTCAAAATCGTTCAGCGGCAGCCGGGCGGATTTGACGCCGGTATCCACGGCGTGCTCGAGATGGCCGGCATCTGCGAACGCTGGCGCCGGCCACCGTACTACAGCCTTTCCAACCTCGAAATGGAACAACTCGAAACGGATCTGAAAGCAATGGAGATATTATGAACTCAACCGGGAGACAAGAAGACATCCTGATCGCCGACTTGACCTGCGCGGCGCCGGCCACGGCCTGGACGGACGCGGATTCGACGCTGTTTAAGCCGATCGCCCAGGTTGCGCCGGACACCTGGCGGATCATCGATTACAAAAGTCGGCTTTACCATGGCCGCATGCTGCAGGCCACCAGCCCGAACGCGCCGCCGCTCACGATTCCGCTGAATGCCAAGGGTTGGCATGCCGTCGCGATCGGTATGACCGAGCGGTCGGCGGCGAGCTGCGGCATCGAGCTGCGCTTGACCGGCGATACGCACTGGCAGCCGATTTTCGCCTACGACGGCGAACCGCACGAGGAGCCGTGGACGTTCGCCGACCTGACCGGTCGCGATCTCGAAATCCGTTATCCGCAAGATTTGCGGGCGTTCCCCTCGACGCCTGACGATTTCTGCGCCCGGATCATGTCCGTGCGCTTGCGTCCGGTGCAATCCGAACATGTTCCGATCGTCTCGACGAAACGCCATCGGCCGCTGGTCTACACCAACGACGGACACGGACTGTTTTATGTCGGCACAAAACCCGGCGCGCACCTGGTTGAAACGCCGATCGGCCGGTTCGCCGAAAGCGACTGGTCGGTGTGCTGTTTTTCGAATATCGGCGCCGATCTGGTGAACTATCCCACCAAAGTCGGGACACTTTGCAGCGAGGGCGGCTGGGATTTTTCGCGCCGGGGCGACGCCCGCTTCAAGGCCATGCTGGACGGCACCCTGGCGCTCGGGGTGGACCCGATGAAGACGGCGATCGAAAAAGCGCATGCCCAGGATCACGAGTTCTGGATGTATATCCGGCCGCAGGCGTGGATCAGTACGCCGGCCGGCGACCACGCCTTCCGCTCGCGATTCTTCACGGAACACCCGCAGTGGCGCTGCTTCGAGCGTGACGGCACGCCGGACAGCAAGCTGAGTATTGCCTTCGAGGGCGTGCGGCGACAGTTGAACGCCATCGCGGCGGAAGGTTTGGAACGCGGGGCCGACGGCATCACGCTGGCCTTCAACCGGGGGTTCCCAATGGTGCGCTACGAGGCGCCGGTCCGGGAACGATTCGAGGCCGCGCACGGGTTCGATCCGCTCTGCTTGCCGGATACCGATCCGCGGCTGCAAATGCTGTGGGCGGAATTTGTCACCGAGTGGCTGCGCGAGCTGCGCGGTGTGCTGGACGGGTTCGGGCCGACGCCACACGGGGGAGGACGGCGCAAACTTACGGTGATGACCGGTCCCGACACGGCCTGGAACCGACAATTCGGTTTTGATGTGGGGCGCTGGGCGCGCGAGAAACTGATCGATGCGGTTATGTCTTATCCCAAGGGCTACGAAGGCACGACCGGCTTCGTGAACACGGCTGAATATGTGGAGCTATTGGCGGGCACCGGTGTGCCGTATTACGCGGGCATGGGCAGTTTCGCCGATCATCGCATAACCCTGGCGGCTATTCGACGGCGTGCGCATGGGCATTACCGCGACGGCGCGGACGGGCTGGCGCGCTGGGACGCGCAAGGCTATCTCGCCCGGCTGGGGCTCGATGATCCGGAAATTCAGCGTCTCTGGTGCGAGACCTACATGGGCGCCCAGGACAATTTTATGCGGGAAGTGGCCGGTATTACACTCGAGTATTTTGGCCCGGGCCTTGCTTTTTGAGCATGCATCAAGGAGCATCACGCAATATGTTTGCGAATCCAATCCGGAAGGAAGAAATCATGAGAATGAAGCAGCGTATCGTAAACATTGGCGGTAACACAGGACAAACGACACAGAAGGAATAAAGCATGAAAACACCAGGGAGCATCGAGAAGTTCGAGCACATTCGTCAATTGATGGTGGCGGTTCTGATATGGGGGTTGGTTAGCGCCTCATGGGTGATGGCGGCCACCGAGTATTTCGTCAAACCGGATGGGGATGACGGAGCCGACGGCCTGAGCTGGGCGACGGCACTGGCGTCGCCGCGGGTGGGATTGAACAAGGCGACGGTATCAGGCGATATCGTTACCGTGACGAACGGTACCTATATCTTGGACTCCCGGTTGAACGTGACCAATGCGATCACGCTGCGCAGCGTCGAAGGAGCGAAGGTTACCTTTCTGGATGGAAACAACAGCGTCCAATGTTTGAGGGTGACCGCGGCAGGCGCCTTGGTGGAAGGGTTTACGATTCGGAACGGGCGACAGGCAGCTTGGGGATCGTCTGCCGTGCCAGGGGTCGAAATCTCCGCCGGCACGTTGCGTTCATGCATCATTCGAGACAATTGGCAGCGATATGAGATGTCGAACGTATCAGGATTGCGTTTATATGGCGATGCCGTGGTCGAACAATGCATCATTCGGGGCAATTCTGGTGAGCGAGGCACGAAAACGGTCCATCTTTCCGGAAATGCGATTCTGCGAAACTGCCTGATTTACGATAACATGGTGCCGAATCACAGCACCGGGTCCGGTGGGCCGGGCGCGGGGTATAACGGCGCGGAACCGGCCGTGGTCATTCAATCCGGCGGGCGGATGGAACATACGACCATCGCCGGAAACTATGGCGGTGACGGCGGAATTGTCGGCTTGCGAATCTCCGCCG
>PWZG01000431.1 GCA_003567575.1 PVC group bacterium
GTCTTTGCCGCAATCTTTACCATTGTCTGAAAACACGGGAAAACCGGTCAACGATTACGCGCGACGATTACGCAACACGATTGCTTGCGGCCTGCTCGTATTCCATCATCGTGTCCCGTAATCGTCGCCCGTAATCGTGCTCCGTTCTCTCATGTCCCGAAAAACCTGGGCGCCGCACCCAGGGGCCGCACTCGTTTGAGAGAACGGGGGGGACCGGTGGACGCGTACGGGCGACGATTACGGTGGACGATTTGTGACACTCCTCTCGTAATCCGTAATCGTCGCCCGTAATCGTTATCCGTTCTTTCATCCCCGAAAAACCTGATTTTCGCCGCGAAATCAGGGGCCCCCACTCGTTTGAGAGAACCGCGTGTCGGGTTTCGCGTGTCGCAAAACTTCAGGCGCCACTCCAGAATTCTTGACATTTCGGGTTGCAACCATTACCCTATGGCGCTTGGGAGGAAACAGAATGGCAATTAAAGAAATACCGCTGGAAAAATTGGATACCGAAGAATTTATCGCGCAACAGGTGGCGGCGATTCGTGCGGCGGCCGCCGATGGCGTTGCCCTGAGCGCGCTATCCGGCGGAGTCGATTCAGCCGTGGTGACCTTGCTGGCGCATCGCGCGCTGGGTTCGCAACTGAAGAGCTATTTTATCGATACCGGTTTGATGCGCGAAAATGAGCCGCAACAGATTGTCGATTGGTTTGCCGATCTGGGCGTCAAGGTTGAGGTCGTCGACGCCGCCGATCGCTTTTTCGATGCCTTGCGCGGGTTAAGCGACCCCGAAATGAAACGCGAACAAGGCATTACCCAGCCTTTTTACAAGGATGTATTCGCCGATTTATTGCGACGCGTAAATGCCAATATCTTGTTGCAAGGCACCAATTTTACCGATGTTCAGGAAACAGCCGCCGGCGTGAAACGCCAGCATAACGTTTTCGAACAAATCGGGATCGATCCGCGCAAAGCCTTCGGTTACAAGGTGCTGGAACCGATCCTGGCCTTGCGTAAACCCGCGATTCGCGCCGTCGGACGCGCACTGGGGTTGCCCGCCGAACTGGCGCAACGCCCGCCGTTTCCGGGACCGGCCCTGGCGGCGCGGATTGTCGGCGAAGTGACCCGCGAACGGGTCGCGATCGTGCGCCGGGCAACCGCGATCGTCGAAGCATGCCTGGAAGATAGTGGCGCTTTTCAGTATCTTGCCATCCTGCATGAAGACCGGGTTACCGGTGTGCGCGACGGTAAACGCGATTTCGGATACCAAATCGAGATTCGGTGCTGGGACAGCGAAGACGCCGTGACCGCATTGCCGACGGATATCCCGTTCGCGCGATTGCGTACCATGGCTGACCGGATCACCGATACGGTGCCCGGCGTTGTCAGTGTGACATATAATATCGCCGCCAAACCACCCAGTTGTATTGAAGCTGTTTGAAGGGAAACAAGCGTTCAAGGTTGAAGGTTGAAGAAATGGAAGCATCCAATAAGTCTGAAAAATCCATGAACCGTTGAACCCCTGAACCGTGAACGCCTACGAAGGGAAGAATATCATGCCGAAAATCGAGGGAGTCGAGAAGGTCCTGATCATCGGATCCGGACCGATTATAATTGGGCAGGCCTGCGAGTTTGACTATTCCGGAACTCAGGCGTGTAAAGCCTTGCGGGCATTGGGTTACCGGATCGTACTGGTAAACTCCAATCCGGCAACGATTATGACCGATCCCGGCATGGCGGATGCAACCTATATCGAACCGTTAACGGTGCCCTCGCTGGAAGCCATCATTGCAAAGGAACGGCCCGATGCCCTGCTGCCCAATCTGGGCGGACAAACCGGACTCAATCTGACTTCCGAACTCAATAAGGCCGGCGTTCTCGAAAAGTATAATGTACGCGTCATCGGTATTCTACTCGATGCCATCGAGCGCGGTGAAGACCGGACCTTATTCAAGGAGACGATGCGCAGCGTCGGCGTCGATGTACCCGGCAGCGAAACCGTTTATAGCGTCGCGGAAGCCGAACGGGTTGCCAATGAACTGGGATATCCCGTCGTTGTCCGTCCAGCCTACACGATGGGCGGCACCGGCGGCGGTCTGGTTTATAATGTCGAGGAGCTACGGATTGTGGCCACGCGCGGGATTGCCGCCAGTATGGTCGGCCAAGTACTGATCGAAGAATCCGTCCTGGGTTGCGAAGAACTGGAACTGGAAGTGGTGCGTGATGCCGACAATCGTAAACTTATCGTTTGTTTTATCGAGAACGTTGATGCCATGGGCGTGCATACCGGTGATTCGTTTTGTACCGCGCCGATGCTTACCATCGACCCGAAGTTGCAGGAACGGTTGCGGGACTACGCGTACCGTATTGTCGAAGCGATCGAAGTTATCGGCGGCGCCAATGTACAGTTTGCGCATAATCCCAAGACCGGACGGGTTACCGCGATCGAAATCAATCCGCGTACCTCGCGATCCTCGGCGCTGGCCTCCAAGGCCACCGGTTTTCCCATCGCATTGATCTCGGCGAAACTCGCCTGCGGCATGACACTTGATGAAATCCCTTACTGGCGCGATGGTACCCTCGACAAATATACGCCAAGCGGCGATTACGTGGTGGTTAAGTTCGCGCGCTGGGCATTCGAAAAGTTCCGCGGCGTACAAGACAGGCTTGGCACCCAGATGCGCGCTGTCGGCGAAGTGATGAGCATCGGTAAAAACTATAAGGAAGCATTCCTCAAGGCCATCCGCTCCCTGGAAAACAACCGTTATGGTCTCGGGTTTGCCGCGAATTTCAATCAATTACCGCTGGATGAACTGATGCAACGCCTCGGTGAACCGTCCAGTGAACGCCACTTCATGATGTACGAAGCATTGCGTAAAGGCGCGACCGTGGCGCAATTACATGAAAAAACTTATGTGAAACCATGGTTTATCGAGCAAATGCTAGAACTGGTCGATCTTGAAGAAAAAATCCTGACATATCGCGGCGCCGAATTGCCCGATGATTTGCTGAAACAGGCCAAATACGACGGTTTCGCCGATCGCTATCTGGCGCGCCTGCTGGGAATTCCCGAAACCCAGGTGCGCGCACAACGGCAACGCCTTAAACTGGTTCAGGGTTATCATGCCGTTCCCGTTAGCGGCGCCGAAAACGCCGCCTACTATTACTCCAGCTATAACGCAGCGGATAACGAGCCGCCGCACATTGCCGACGACGAACGCAAAGTCATGATTCTCGGCGGCGGCCCCAACCGGATCGGGCAGGGCATTGAATTCGACTATTGCTGCGTCCACGCCGCGTTCGCATTGCGCGATATGGGTTGCCGCAGCGTGATGGTAAATTGTAATCCGGAAACTGTTTCGACCGATTACGATACCTCTGACCGACTCTATTTCGAACCGTTGACCGTCGAGGATGTCTTACAGATTTACGAAAGAGAAAAACCGATGGGCGTGATCTGCCAGTTCGGCGGGCAAACCCCGTTGAATATCGCGCGCGAACTCGAAGACGCCGGCGTCCGTGTGCTGGGGACATCGACCGATACCATTGACTTGGCGGAAGACAGGGACCGGTTCCGTAAGATCATGGACCGGCTTGGCATACCGATGGCCGAAAGCGGTATGGCCATCTCCGTCGATGAAGCCATCGCCATCGCAAACCAGATCGGATACCCCCTCATGGTGCGGCCATCCTACGTGCTCGGCGGGCGCGGAATGGAAATTATTCACGATGAAGACATGCTTCGCGATTACGTCGCCCTGGCGGTCGATATCACGCCGGAACGGCCGCTTCTGATCGATCGCTATCTCGAAAACGCCGTCGAAACCGAAGCCGATGCCATTGCCGATGGAACCGATGCATTCGTTCCCGCCGTGATGGAGCATATCGAACAGGCCGGCATCCATTCCGGCGACTCGGCCTGCGTCATTCCGCCGGTCAATATTTCGCCCGAACACATCGAAACCATCATTCGTTATACGCGAACCATTGCCCGCGAATTACACGTGATCGGATTGATGAATATCCAGTATGCGATCTGCGACGATACGGTTTACGTGCTTGAAGCCAATCCGCGCGCTTCACGTACCGTTCCCATAGTCTCCAAGGTCTGCGGGCTGTCCATGGCGCGCATTGCAACCGAAATCATGATGGGTAAAAAAATAGCCGATCTCGATCTTGCCGTTCGCAAGGTCCCGTATTTCGGCGTTAAGGAGGCCGTATTCCCATTCAGTATGTTTCCCGAAGTCGATCCCTTGCTCGGTCCCGAAATGCGATCGACCGGTGAAGTCCTGGGCTTATCGCATAATTACGGACTGGCGTTTTTTAAAGCGCAGGATGCCGCCAAGGCGACGCTGCCGATGGAAGGCACGGTCTTGCTGACGATATGCGAGCGCGATCGCGACGAAAAAACCGTTATCGCCGCGCGACGGTTTTCCGAAAACGGATTCAAGCTGCTTGCAACCGCCGGCACGCGCGCATTCCTTAAACAACACGATATCGAGGCGGGCCCCGCGCTTAAATTGCGCGAAGGACGACCGCATATCCTCGATGCGGTCAAGAACGGCGAAATCCAACTGATCGTTAATACACCCGCCGGTAAACTCGGTGTCAGTGACGATTCGTATATCCGTAAAGCCGCCGTCCAACACCGTATCCCATATATCACTACCGCCGCCGCCGCCGTTGCCGCGGCCGAAGGCATTGCCGCTGCCCGCGGCGGATGCGCAACACCGGTCAAGTCCTTGCAGGAATATCACGCTACCTTGCAATAACCGCGGCGCCATCAGGTTTTTCAGGGATATGAGAGAATATCCAATATCCAACAAGGAATAACCAAGGATCAAGGGGAGCGAAGAATGCGCATTCAACAGTCGATGGGCTGCATCATTCGCACGTTTCGCGCACTTGGAAATTGGA
>PWZG01000202.1 GCA_003567575.1 PVC group bacterium
GCCTTTTGATCACGGACTGCGTCATCGGGTTTGAGGAAGGGTTTCACTTGAACGTGCAGGATAATCTCACGCTGGGTGCAAACAGCGGTCTGCATCTACATGCCGCGCCGACCAGCGAATTGTACGGTGCACGGCTGGATGTCGCCGGTCATCTCACCATCGAGGATGGCGGTTGGTTGTATCCCCACGCCCACGGGGTCGAGGGATCCATTGTCGGACTTTTCGTGAACGGGAACGTCACCGTCGCCGCCGGCGGCGGCATCGACGCCGAAGGCAAGGGCTGGTTCCCGGTTTCCGGCAACAGCCAGGGGGACGGCGCCGGCGGGAATGCCGACAGTGGCGGCGGATACGGCGGACACGGCGGCGGTACCAGCGGCGGTTCGACCTATGGCCTGGCCGCGTTACCGCTCGAACCGGGTAGTCCCGGCGGTTGGCGTAGCCGTGGCGGATTTACCCCGACCGGCAAGGGCGGCGGCGCAATCCACCTGATCGCGGGCGGCAATGCCCAAATTGACGGAATGTTGTCGGCCGACGGTTATAACGGACAGTATTACTTTGGACCCGGCGGCAGCGGCGGATCGATCTTCCTTGCGGCGAATCGTGTGCGGGGCAGCGGAATCCTGCGGGCGCGCGGTAGGACCGGTGGCGCGAATCGGGCCTCGGGTGGCGGAGGACGGATCGCTGTCTGGATGTACGTACCGCGAACGGTTGTGATGCAGCGTATTGCCGCCCGAACTCCGGGACAACTGGTGGAAACCTATCCGTATGCGTCATTCGGGGGCGATCTGGATGTGACCACGCTGGGTGCGTCCACGCAGGGTCCGGCGCAGGACGGCACCAAGAGCTTCTATACGATCCACGGAACGATGGTAATCGTGCGCTGACCTCAAACCACGGCGGTAAGCGGTTGGTCAAAGCCTTCAGGACGTAAACGAGTGTTCGGGTCCGCCAGAGTCCGCCACGCCAGGGACAGACACTTTTTCCGCTCAGGCCTCGATAAAATCATTTGGCGCAATCATCTCCGTGATTCCTTGTGGCGCATCGAACATCGAAGTTAAGAAAGGCATCTCCAGATTCCCCGTTTCGACGTTCGATATTCAATATTCGATGTTTTTCTCAGTCACCCCCGAAAAATCCGAGCGCCGCGCTCGGAGGCCGCACTCGTCTGGGAGAGCATGAAAACCGGTCGACGACTACGGATTACGAGAGGCGTGTCACAAATCGTCCGCCTTCGCAAAGCCTACGGCGCGGACACTCAGAACGGCAACTACTTCAGAACGTGGCGCCAATCCGCGCATAATGGATCGAAAACGTAGGCAGCTACCTGAACTGTTACGAAGAACAAGGAAAGCATCCAAGAAGTCTGAAAGCCCCTGAACCGTGAACGGCCACGAAAAAAGCGACATTGAAGGATCGCTTGCGGTCTGATATGATGTCTTTTTGAAGCCATCGAGCGGCGCGACGGTTGCCCTTTGAACAACATGGTGTCGTGTGCGCCTTGGGTTACGGGCAATATCCGCCCGGGGATCCACAGGATAATGTAGTCTATGGTATCAATCATTGTCGCAACGTTGAGCGGTCTGGCGGTTGGACTGGCCATGGGGCTTTGGTTGATGCACCGTTTCGGCCACGGCGCCTGGCGTGAACGAGTGCGTACGGCGGAACTGCAGTTGGCCGAAAAGGCGGAGGCAAACCGGTTGATCGAAACGCAGTTAAACCGGGAACGTGAACGTTGCGAAACCTTTTACGCGCGTCTGGCGGCGCTGGAACAACAGTTGGTGGCCGAACGCAAAGCGTCTCAAGAGAAGCTGGCGATCATCGATAACGCCCGGTCGGCATTGTCCGATGCCTTCAAGGCGCTGGCCGCCGATGCACTCAAGCATAATTCGCAATCGTTTATGGAACTGGCGACCAGCGCTTTGGGCCGTTACCAGGAATCGGCACGCGGCGATTTGGAGAAACGGCAACAGGCGATCGATTCGATGGTGCGCCCGATGCGCGACACATTTCAGCAATTCGAGCAGTCGGTTAAACAACTGGAACAGAACCGCGCCGGCGCTTATCAGGGGTTACGCGAGCAGATCGGTATGTTGCTGGAGACGCAGCGTGAATTACGCGGCAAAACACAGGATCTGGTCAAGGCTCTGGGAACACCTCGTATTCGCGGTCGCTGGGGCGAGATTCAGTTGAAACGCGTGGTGGAATTGGCGGGGATGGTATCTTACTGCGACTTTTTCGAGCAATCCAGCGTCGACGGCGATGACGGACGGTTGCGTCCCGATCTGGTGGTGCGGTTACCCGGCGGCAAGAATATCGTGATCGACGCCAAGGCGCCGTTGTCCGCCTACCTCGAAGCCATGGAGAGCACCGACGAAACGATCCGCTCCGAGAAACTGCTCCATCATGCACGCTTGATACGTGAACATATTATTGCTTTGGGCCGTAAATCCTACTGGGAACACTTGCAGCCGGCGCCAGAGTTCGTGGTCTTGTTCCTGCCGGGCGAATCTTTCTTCAGCGCCGCATTGCAGGCGGATCCTTCGCTGATCGAGCATGGCATCGAAAAACAGGGCGTCATTCCCGCCACGCCGACCACCTTGATTGCGCTGCTAAAAGCGGTGGCCTACGGATGGCGCCAGGAACGGTTGGCCAGGAATGCCGAACAGATCAGCGTCCTCGGACGCGATTTATACAAACGGATTGTCACGCTTAAAGACCATGTGGGGCAGGTGGGGTCGGCGCTCGGACGGGCGACAGAAGCCTATAACCGCGCCGTCGCTTCGCTGGAAAGTCGCGTTTTGGTTACCGCGCGCCGCTTCGATGAATTGGGCGCCGGGGACGGGAATCTGGAGGACACGCTGCCGCCCGTCGACGCGATGCCGCGACAAATGCAGACGCCGGAAATGACGGACGGGGAAGGTGAAGAGGAAAAGAAATAAGGAATCTCATGATGCAATCATTCAAAGCTTGGCCGGTTTGCTCATTGCAGCGGGTTTATCCGCTGACGCCACCACCTTCGTCGCAACGGCGGCCGCGGGACGGCGCCGTATCATTGGATCTGGCGTTAAACGAAAGCGGCAGTTTCCAGATCGCGGTGCGGCAAATGGATGAACGGCCGCTGACGGTTACGCTGCAGACCGAACCGTCGGACACGTTTGATATCCGCATCCGTCGCGTCGGCTATGTGCCCATGCCGCACCATACGACCGGTGTTCCCCGCGATCCGCTGGAAATGGACGGTATCAATATGATACCGGGATATGCGCCGGATCCGTTGCTGGATGAACCATCGCTGTTGCTTGCGGGACACGAAACGCACGCTTTCTGGGTAACGGTGAAACCGCGTCGCGGCGCGACGGCCGGGCGGCATACGGTCCGGATCGATATCGTACCTGATGGCGGCCGCCACCGTAGCTGCCGTGTCCCCGTCCGTTTGTATCCGCTCAAAATCAAACCACGCCGTAATTTTCCCGTGATCCAATGGTTTTACGTCGATGCCTTGCTCGATGCCTACGACTGCCCGAATTTTAATGCGCGGTTCTGGGAGATACTGAGTGCGTATTTCCGCAACCTGAACGAACACGGACAGGACACGGTATATGCGCCTGTATTCACGCCGCCGCTGGATGGCGTGAAACGGCCGTCACAACTGCTTCATGTGACGCGACGCGGCAAGAACGGTTACCGGTTTGACTGGCGTGATGTGAAACGGTATGTCGACTCGGCGCGCCGGCGCGGCATTCGCAATTTTGAATGGACGCATTTTTTCACGCAGTGGGGCGCCAAACATGCGATCAGGATTTATCATGGGCAGGGATTCGATGAAAAACGGCTGTGGCCTCCGTCAACCGGCGCCGTATCACCGACTTATCACGCTTTTCTGGCAAAGTTTCTGCCGGAATTTCATCAGTTTCTGGTGCGGGAAAAACTTTTGCAAAACAGTTTCTTTCATGTATCGGATGAGCCGCACGGAGCGGAACATCTCGAAAATTATCGGCGTGCCCGCTCCCTGCTGGAGGAATTGGCGCCGTGGATGAAGGTAACCGACGCACTCAGCGATATTGCCTATGGACGCGAGAAACTAACTGATATGCCGATCGCCTCAATCGGGACGGCGCTGGATTTTGTGAATGAAGATATTCCCTGTGGTTGTTACTATTGTTGCGGCCCGCGCGGCCGGTTTCTGAACCGGTTCATCGATACGCCGCTCCCCAAAATTCGCATGAACGGCTGGTTGTTTTACCGTTGGCCGTTCATGGGGTTCCTGCACTGGGGATATAACTACTGGTACCGTCGTCAATCGCGTGAAATGATCGATCCGTATCAGGTAACCGACGCCCATGCCTGGCCGGGTTGGGCGGCCGGCGATCCGTTTGTCGTCTATCCCGGTCCCGACGGTCCTGTGGATTCGATGCGCTGGGAAATATTCGCCGAAAGCCTGCGCGATTACGCCCTGTTGCAGACACTGAAGATCGAACGCGACGATCCGCTGCTGCAACCGTTACGCAGCTTCGAGGATTTTCCCAAAAGCGCAGATTGGATCCGCGATACACGCCGCCGTCTGTTGTCGGGCCAAAGCAGACTGCAGACCATAGACCATAGACCATAGACCATAGACCATAGACGAATGGCACTTACTTAATAAGGCGGGCTTCGCCCGCAACCCAGAGGTCAGATGTCAGAGGTCAGCAAGAGAAATCCGTGTCATGATCGTTGTCCTGTTCTTTGTCGTTCCCCCCTATCGTTGTCGCGAGCGTGGTTCCGATCGTTTCAGAAAAGCATTGTCATTCCGAGCGAAGTCGAGGAATCTCGGCACTCCGCGACGGACGCAGATCCCTCGACAAGCTCGGGATGACACCGGATTGATTCACACCATTTGTCGGACACCACAAGA
>PWZG01000142.1 GCA_003567575.1 PVC group bacterium
TACTACTTATGAATAATTCAACCCCTTTTTTTGCCGGATTCAACAGGCTCCTCTTCGGGCGTACCCGACGCTCGGCCCAGGAGCAATTACGCACTCGGGCACAGGCTATCGAACGATCCACGTTGTGTCAACTTGGAAGGATGTGCGAGCCCTGGATTCCCGCCCGCTTGCTTGATCCGTCGCCCCATGGCGCGCACAGTCGCAAGCGTTCATATCCGCAGGGCCTGACGTTCTGGGCCTTCCTCTCACAAGTGCTCTCGCCCAACACGCCGTGCCGCGAGACGGTACGCAAGGTGCAGGCTTGGTACACGGCTCGGCGTATCGCTTGTCCGTCTTCCGCTACAGGCGCTTATTGCCGCGCGCGCTTGCGTCTTTCGCTCGATAAACTCCTGGGCGTGCATCAGCACACCGCGAGCGAATTGCAACGTCGCAGCAGTTTGGACCAGCAGTGGTGCGGACGTCCTGTAAAAGTCGTTGACGGAACCGGCGTCTCCATGCCTGATACAAAACCGAATCAAAAGGCTTTCCCGCAGCCTGTCGGACAGAAAAAAGGGTGCGGTTTCCCCGTGGTTAAGCTTGTCGGTTGCTTTTGCCTGGCCAGCGGCGCCTTGCTCCATTGGGCCGAAGGCACATTGCGTATGCATGAATGTCGCCTGTTCCGAAAACTATTTGATTTCTTCCGCGCCGGAGACATTGTTTTAACCGATCGCGGTTTTTGTTCCTATTTCGATATCGCAACCCTGTTGCGCGCCGGCGTCGATACCGTCATGCGGCTTCACCAAGCACGTCCACACGACCTGCGCAAAGGCAAACACCTTGGAAAGAACGACCGTCTCGTCACATGGCAAAAGCCCCGCCAACGGCCCCGTCGTTGGTGTTCCATCTCCGATTGGAAACGCGTACCTGATACGCTTGCCTTACGCCTCGTCTACATCTCCGTTGATGTACCGGGCTTCCGGACACAATCCATCGTGGTCGTCACAACCCTGACCGATCCCGTCATGTATCCGGCTGAAGAATTAGCCAAGCTATACATGCGCCGATGGGCCGTCGAAGTTTTCTTCCGTGACATCAAAATCACCATGGGAATGGATGTCCTGCGGTGCAAAACGCCGGATATGGTGCGCAAGGAAATTGCCATGCATGCCATTGCATACAATCTGATCCGAGCTTTAATGCAAAAAGCCGCCGTACTCTATCATGTCCCCATAGAAAGAATCAGCTTCAAGGGATCTGTCGATACGCTGCGCCAGTGGGCAGACATAATCAACGCCTCGCACAATCGCCCGCGCGAACAATCCCGAATCTTCAACCAATTGCTGTATATCCTCTCCCAAGACATCGTCCCATTCCGACCCGAACGAGTTGAACCCCGCGTCCGAAAACGACGACCGAAAAATTACCCGCTAATGACAAAACCCCGACGTGAATATCACCTCCAATGGGCATCCTAAATCGGCTTATGTAAGTGCCATTCGAAGCTGCTTGACATTCATATCGGTGCCGGGGAAGTTCAGCAACTCTGTGATCCAACGCTCCTTTTCGACGATCAGGCCCGCCGGGAATTGATCGAGGACCCCAGCGCCTCGGCCGACGCCAAAGCCGACCGGATTGCATCCGCCACGCAACGAATCATCGAAAAAGAGATGGAGAAAGATCCCGCTTTCTATCGAAAGTTTTCGGTCATGATCGAGGATATCCTCCAGGCCGTGTACCAGGGCCGCATGCAGGCCCTCGAAGCCCTGCCGAAACTGGAGGACGCTCACAAGAAAGTCGCCACCCATACCGACGAATCGGTCCCCGCGGAACTCGTTGCAAAGGACATGGCTCGTCGGTTTTACGGCTGTGTACGCGAAGATGTGGCCGAGTACACGACCGGCGATCCGAAACCGGCCACGAAGATCGCGCTTGCCATTGTCGACCGCATTCAGAAGCACAAAATCCGCGACTGGATCCACAATGACGACGCCATCAACCGCATGCGCGGTGAGATCGACGATATCTTTTTCGAGGCGATCCAGGAAACCGGCATCGATTTTCCGCTGGAACTCCAGGACAAACTCATCGACCAGTGCATCGAGATTGCCGAGCCAATGAAAACTGAAAAAGCAGGACAGGCATTCCTGCCTGTCTGGAAGGGTCAGGCAGGAATGCCTGACCTACACCAAGCCAACACATCACGCCGTACCCTCCAGTACGGACAGCGAGCGATTCCGTATTGCTTGCACCTGTCGTCACGCAAGCGACTGCGCATCGTGGTTACCCCTACGCTCGATGTCCGGGTTCACGCCCCGTCAAAGTACAGCCAGACGGAAATAACCGATGCCATCCAATTGAAGGCTCGCTGGATTGCCCGGCAACTCGACGCCATGCAACAGTTCCAGCCCTTGCCGGCGCCCCACAAATACCTGAGCGGCGAAACTTTCAGATACCTCGGCCGACAGTACCGGCTGCGTGTCGAGAATGGCGGCAACACACCGGTAAAGTTATACGGGCGTTTCCTCCATGTCCGCATCCCGAACAAGGAGGACACCGCCACGATCCGCAAGCGCATCAATGTCTGGTACCGTCATCGTGCCACCGATACCTTCCTGCGTTACATGGACAAATGGCATGCCGTCGGCGCCCGCCACGGTATACCTGCGTCGCGGCTCGTGATCCGGCGCATGCGCACGCGATGGGGCAGTTGCACCACAGCGGGCCGCATCACCCTCAACGTCAACCTGATTCAGGCCCCGGTCCATGGAATCGAATACGTCATCATGCACGAGCTTTGCCACCTCAAGCATCACAACCACTCCAAGGCATTCTATGGACTGCTGAGCCGATGTATGCCCGACTGGGAACGCCGCAAGCGCGTCCTCGACACCATCGCAATACCAGCGGATTATTGCTGGACGGTCAGTGCTTCGCGGAGCAATCAATGATGATGGACATCGGCCCCCAGTATAAACTTGACGATTTGTTTAAGGGCGGCGGCGCGCTTGCCGGCATGGGCAAGGCGGTGAACGACAAATTGTCTGTCCCTAAGCAAGCCCAAATTGGTAGGGTTATACCCCATACCAAACAAGTCAGGTATCGTGTAGTTTATCCACAGTACAAAAAACCGCGGGAACAGGCAGAATGGAGGCATGCTATGAGTGGAAATACAGATATTGCGAAGGGGCGAATCAAGGAAGCGGCCGGGGTGATGACAGGCAATGACCGGCTGCGCGAAAAAGGCAAGCAGGACCAGGCAATTGGCCGAGTGAGAAAAACCTCATCAAAAGCGCTTGAAAAAGCTGTAGAAAAGATGCGTAAATGATCGGTGAAGGCCGCTCAGCGTAGCGCCGCAATTGATTTCGACAATCAAAGAAGTCATTCGTGGTGCGCACTGTAATGCTGTGGAAGAGACTGTTCAATGTATGGTTGCGAGATGTTCTAACTTGGCAGTGGTATGTCGAGGCGTCTTGCGAGAAAGGAGAAACGTGTTATGCGTAATGTAATCCGGTTAATGGTTGCAGTGGTATTAGTGGGCGCGGTTAAGGTATCGGCGCAGGATTTGTCCCGTGGGCGCAATGAACTCGGTTTGGCGGGAATTATCAGGCTCGATGAGCCCGCTCCGCTTGACTATATGGTGTTTATGGACGCCAAGTACGGTCGTTTCGTCCGCGACAAACTGCAGATCGGCGCCATCGCTACGGTCTTTGCCACCGACGTGAGCTGGACGCTGACCGTGGGGCCGCTGGTGGAATACAACTTCGACCTCGGGAATCGCTGGCCAAGACTCACGCCATGGGTGCCGTTTGTGGGCGCGAGCGTGGCATTGGCCACGGCGGAGATAGACGAGGATTGGGCCGTCGATGTGGAACGGGCCGAGACCCGCGCTGAAAGCAGCTCGGGAGTAGCCATCACGGGGGAAACGGGTATCAAACGCTTCCTGTCCGACAGCGTTGCGCTGACTGCAAGCTTCAACTTCTCATGGTCGAGCGATGATGTGTTCAACGGCGAAAGCGATGCGCAGAATATCCTGCTGGGTATTCGCGCATACTTCTAAGGCGGATAACAGACAAAGAGGCATCCATCTGCCCCTTGTCTTTACCCTAATCTTTACCTTTGTCAACTTTGCGATTGTCTCCAAGAGCCCCTTCCTGCCCGCCAGGGAACAAGTGGCCACGCCAACTTGCCCAGCCCCACTTGCGGGTAAAGGGCAGGCCTAGCCCAGTTCTACCCGCACCCCTTCAATTAGGGCCGCCATGCGTCGCCCGTATTCGACGTAGTTAGCGAAGCGGATGTCGTCCGGTGCAGTGATCGAGGTGTCGTGATAGACCACCGCCAGATGGGGTTCGATGGAGATGCCGCCGTCGTAGCCGCGTTGCAGCAGATCCTTGATGATGCGCCGTACTTCGCCTTCGCCCTCGTTCGGATAGGTGTATTCTCGTTTGCCCGTGGCCGGATTCGCGGCCGAATCCTTGATATGGATGTAGATCACGTGATCGCGGACATGCTCGTAAAAGCTCCAACTGTCCTGGCGCGCGTCCGGGTCCGCGGCGCTCCAGTCGCGCGATGCCAGCGGGTTGCCGGTGTCGAAGACAAGTTTCAGGCCCGGCACGTTCTCCACCAACCGCAGCGTATGTTGCCAGGACATGCCGCCGTAGTTCATGCAGTTCTCGTGGACTGGCTGCAATCCCGCGTCGGTAAACATCCGCTGGACCTCGCGCAACCGCCGGAAGCGTTCCTCGTCCATTTGATCGTCGCTGTCCTTGCGCACCGCGTAACTCATGATTCGCACCAGCTTGACGCCCAAACGTTGCATTCGCGGAATGGCCCGCTTGACTTCCGCCACCGTGATATCGAACGGATCGTCGATCGTCTTGCCCCAGTTGGCGATTGCCGAGCCGAAACAATTGATCGATACGCCGGATCCCTCCAGTTGCTCGCAAACCCGGTCGAAAGCGGCCGGCTCGAGATCGTGGATGTTGACGCCGTCGATGTTGCGCGCTTCGATGAATTTCCAGCCCAATGCCCGCGTGGCGCGGATCTGGCCCGACAGATCGCTCGCTGCTTCGTCCGCAAAACCTGTTAAATACATGGTGTCCGTCCTTCGTTTGATGCGTTTGTATCGCTTCGATGAAACCCAGGATTATACGGGGGCGCACCCGGTTGTGCAAGCCTGCCCAAGCCAGCCTGAAGTTTTGCCATAAGGAGCGGATTCAAAAACGTAAAGGACAGACACTTTGCGGCTCGAATTGGCGAAGGAAGCTATACAAAGGGAAATGGCGGTCCTCATGTCCGTTTTCACATTTCAGCGTTTCAGCATTTTCCTCAAAATTCGCGGTCTATCAGGATCACGACGGGGACAGCACAATGGATCGGGCTTCGTGAATGAAAAACGTCTTGCAGGCATTCCAATCGAACGGCAGACGCATTCGTGGCATCGGCTCGCTTTCTGCATCCTCAAACCATGTCAGGCTCTTGAGGATGTGATAGGCGCTGAAACGCCGCGACAGGTATTTCCGCGGTAACCATTCGAAATAATCCGCCAGCGCGGGGGGATGGCGCAAGATCATAAACAAGTCGATAAAATCCTTGCGGCTACCGCGCCCCGAAATCGCGGCCAATTTCATCAAGGCAATGTCGCGCAGATCGGCCACCGCAAAAAAACGGTGGGTTTCGGTTGCAAACAAAAACGGATCCCCAACGGAAAAGAAAGACAATTTCGTGCCGTGCAGCAGGAGCGTCAACGTATGTGCCTCTTCCTGAAGTATCTCGCAATCGCCCAGCCTGGTCAGTGGGTCGAGTAGCCCGTGTATATCCGGATCATCGGTCCGGAAGAAGTCGAGATCCTCGGATTCCCTATGGGCCAGCCGAAACGCCAGACCGGTACCGCCGGCCAGAATCCATCCTGCGAGCGCCGGCGACGCGATCGCTTCCAAACGATCTAACAAATCCAAACTGCGCTGCGGGAGAACTTCCTCGTGCATGAACGACCCTCCAATTTAAGTATCTGGTCCCAAAAATTACGCGTTTTCGGCGACGCGAAACGTGCCCGGGCGACCGCGTCGATAAACCCACCCGATCCGAACAACCGGCGAACGGTTCGCAGATCATCCAGATCGCCATATTCTAAAACCCGTTCCACGATCCAAACCGGATAAATCGAAAAATCCGATTCGGTCAATTGATGATCCCAGAACAAACGCGCCAAACGTCGAATGGCCCTGGAACGATGCGTTCGCGCTAGGCGCGTTATCTTGCGAGGTCGCAGTTCAATCAGCAACTCAGCATCCAGCGCGTCCGCCAGCTTTCGGAGGGTCCCGACTTCGAAGCGGTCCCATCCGTTTTCATAACGCGAAAGCGTCGGCGCCGAAGTCCCCGCCCGACGAGCGATCTCGGCCAGGGACAACCCAAGCTGGCGACGCCGTGAACGCAACTGACACGATAAAGATTCTCCAGTCATGTTATTATCATACATGATAACTCTGCGGGAGTCAATTCTGGATCTCGGGTGCGTATCACTTTCGTCGGTATTTCAGTGTCAGGGCGCTTGATCCCTGCGCGATGTTGAGTATAATGACGAAACACCCAAATAAGCCGATCATGAAGGACAAAGCCCTGTGGAAAGCCGTCGCGACCCTCGAAGCGCTCTTTGCCGAAATCGAAATATACACTTTGCGAAAGGCATTCCGCCAGGCCCAGGAAGATCCTGAAAAAATCCCCGTCAAACTCAAACCGCTGATCGCCATGCACAACTTCCCCGAAATATTCGTCGCCATGATCGAAAAAAACGTCGCGTAGACGAAAATCCAACACGGAATGTCCAAGCAAGAGGTGAGCGAAACAAGAGAATGGCTGGCCAACGGCCCTCCATTCACCATTGTCGCCCACTTGGAAATTGGAAATTGGATATAGGATATTCTATTCCGTCCCAAACCGGTCTTAAGCAAGTGCCAATCATCCTTAGGGGATCTCGTAATTCAACAACTCACATTCCAAGTCGCCGTTACGCAACGGAACGACCGATTGCGGTTTGATCGCGATGGCCTTCCGGTAAACCGGGCTGCCGGCCAGTATGGAAACGCGCCACCCATGCCAGCGACTGACGGCCGCGCCAAAATGCCGCGCGAAATCCGGCGTGATCGCCAAACGATGACCGAAAGGTGGATTGGTTATCACGTGAACACGTTGCGGCGCACCCTGTAATGCCAACACATCGCGTTCCCGGAAAGCCAACCGCACGCCGGCGGTTCTGGCGTTGACTTGGGCGGCAGCAACCATGGCCGGATCGCAATCAGCGGCCTGAATGCGCGCGACATCACCCCGCCCGGCACGGCGTAATTCGCCCTTCAAACGATGTAAGCGCGCCGCATCGTCAGCACTGAAATCGGCCCATCGCTCAAAACCGAAACGCCGGCGCAATAAACCCGGCGCCCGGTCTTGCGCCCATTGCGCGGCCTCGATCGCCAGGGTACCCGACCCGCACATCGGATCGATCAACGGGAGTTTGCGATCCCAACCCGACAACCGGATAACGGCAGCAGCCAGCGTTTCGCGCAAGGGTGCTTCGCCGGCCTGTTTCCGGTAGCCGCGCCGGTGCAAAGCATCGCCGGATAAATCCAGGTAAATCGCGCATTTATCGCCCACCAGATAAACAAAGACATCCACATCCGCATCCGTACGGTCCACCGACGGCCGGACTCCGGTCCGATCGCGTATCTGATCCACAATGGCATCCTTGACCTTGAGCGCGGCATAATTCTCGTGTGTCAACCAACTGGCGCGCGTTACCGCCCGCACCGACAACGTTTGCGCCGGCGTCAAGACGCCGGACCACTCGACCGACTGTACCCCCTGATAGAGCGCCGCCTCGTCCACCGCTTGAAACCGGGTCAGCAGGCATTGAATCCGTTGCGCAATCCGGCTGGTCAAACAAGCGCGCCAACCCGCTTCGCGAGGCCCGAGAAACGGGATACCACCACGGTTCAGACGGACACCGGCAAATCCTTGTTCGCGTAACTCATCGCATAACGCCTTCTCCGTACCGGGAATGGCGGACGCAAAATACGCGTAACGCACGGCGTTTGTTCCGGAATTATTTTCGCTGCTCTCGTTGGTTTTTGTCATCATTTCTGGTCGCATATTACGTTTCCGGCGATCGGGCACCACGGGATGGCCGCCGCCGCAGATGGATCATGGCAAGACGCGATACCAGCGCCTCCACCGCAAACCCGCAGATAAGCATCAAGGCACTGGTTTGATGATTTAACCAGCCCAGTCTGTAAAAACTCCACGCTAAAAAGGCGATCACCGTCACCCGTAGCGTTCCCCCGACAGCCATGCCGCGCGTGCGCCGCCGAATCATCATCTGGCCGTGATAAAGGTTGCGAACGGCGATGGTCAACGGGCCCAGACACAGAATGCGCAAGGCCTGGATCGCCTGCTCCAGGACGGCGCCCTCGACGCCAATTACACGATGGAACAGTAAACGTCCCAGCGGACTGAACGCGAGCAACAGCATGACGGCGGTAAACCCGTATGTGATCCGAAACATGAAACGGCGTACACCGTCCGGATCTTCTTCGCCGAATGTCGTGAACATATGGCGGAACTGGTTGACTGGGTTTTGGAAAAACATCGTCACATCGAAGGCCAACCGTAAGGCAGCCACCGTGGTTAACGCCATGGCCGTACGGTTAATATACGAATACATTACCGGCCGGCACATCGCAAACATGCCGCTGGTCAAGGCAACCGGCCAGAAAAACGCCAGGATATCGCGATAACGTAATTTTTGCCACGGGGATTCACTTTCAGGAAGACGCTTTTCAGCCGCCGCCGCGGAAACCAGCGCCAAGTGAACCAGATTGGCGGCAATCGTACCGACCGCCACGGTTACAATCGCCGGCCAGACCCGTGCTCGACCAATGATCAATATCGCAACCAAGGTAAGCAAGTGGACCACGTTCAACAAGGTTAAAATCCTGGTGCGTCCCATGCGGATCAAGATTCCCGTATAGTAATGACGCGTGGCATTGACAATCAGTAACGGCGCCATCCACTGCAGGTACCGGACCACATTCGGCAGGATTTCAGGAGGGATACGCATGATATGCGCGAACAACCGTGTCCCCGGAGGGATGAATCCGATCGTCAGCAACGGTGCCGACAACAGAATTCCCGCACTCAAGACAAATCGAAAACAGGTACGGCGCGAACGGGGACAGCGCGCCAGCAACGTTACCGTCTGCGGAACGAAAACCAGAAAAGCGTTCAGTAATTGAAAACTGCTGACGGCAAGCGCGAATGTTGCCAGATTCGCGGCGCCCCCGGGGTAACGGGCCAGAAAAGCGTTCTGGATCTGCGACTCCAGCAATATGACCAAGCCGGTCAACACCAGCGGCCAGTAAAAAGCGTGATATCTTAAATTAAATTTCCTTGCCACGCTTAAGGGAATGTTCGATGTTCAAAGTAGACAATCTGTTGTTTAGTTGCTGAGCGTAAGGGACTACTTACGAACCTTGTCCAAATCCGGAAATTCCCGGCGAATCAATTCAAAAAACTCGACCTCCTCCGGCGTCAATCCAGCCCGATCATTGGTGTTCGCATCCTTAGCTTGATCGCGTTCCTCAGCGGGAGGTTCAATTTCCGCCGGCAGTCTGACGCCTTTCTCCTCTATCGCGGGCTCAGGTTCGGGCTCGGGTTCTGGGTAGGGAAAAACGGGCGACGGGACCGGATCAAGGACGGCCGGAACTTCCTCGGCGGGTTGCTCTTCGATGATTTCCACTTCTTGTTCGCCTTGAATATCGGGTGCAACCCGTTCATCAATAGGCGGTGTCATCGGTTCCATCGAAACCCCGCGTGACCTATCCGTTGGCGACCGCCGCACGGGAATTTCGCGCCAGGGTTCGTGTTCAGCCTCCGGCGGGGTGCCAGGGGTTTCGGGTGCGGGTGGCCCTTCCCGGCGCAACCGTAATCGTTCCAGAAATGGACGGCGCGCTTCCTCCGGCGATCGTTTCGGCCGGTTCTCTTTAAGCTCTTCACGCCTTAGGCGTACGCCGCTCTCGAACAAGCGTAAATCGTGTTGTTCCGCTATCCATCGCCATTCACGACGGGTAAAATTAAAACGCTCCCCAAATACATTGACCAAGTCTTTGACTTGTAAACTCTGTATCCATTGCATTGCATCGGACCACACCGGCCGATATTGCAATACCGGCGGCACGTTATCTTCCGGGCCGACAAGATACATCTGCTGGAAAACGGCGCCCGGCGTCAAAAAGTTGCCCTCCGCATAGTCACGGTCGCTCAAACGCAACCATTCCCGGCCATTCCAAACATGCATCCCCGCGTCATCGCTGTCCGCCGTCCCCTGGTAGGTAATAAACAACAACCGCGGCCGTAGCGCCAACATGTCAAATCCCAGTTTTACCGTTTGTTTTCTTGCCGGCAATACCACAACCGTCCGTTCGCCCGACATCGACTGTCGCTGCGCCGCGGAAGACAGTCCCGGCAGTAAGCCCACTAAAGCGCACGCGAGACAAATGTATTTCGTATTGATCATGATAAATGTCCTCCCTTGTCAGCCATGCAAATTAAACCAATTACACATCGAAATCAAGCGCATTCGCATTAACCAACCGCATTCTACACTATCGGGAAACGGCATGCAATAGCCAAAAGTGTGTGTTCAGCAACTCTAATTTTGGCGCAACAACGTTAAAGACGGGCATTGTCATTCCGAGCGAAGTCGAGAAATCTCGGGCTTTTTGCGAAGATGCAGATCCCTCCACAAGCTCGGGATGACATTTTCGGCTTCATATCCCGCCAATGTGCATATTTAGTTAACTCCAACGCCCCCTACGGGTTGTGTCGGCGACGGCAGAATCTCCATGCCGCCATACTACAGGTTGCGGTCGGTGGAGCAAACTAATGGCTTCGCCAACCCTCACCCCGGCCCTCTCCCAGAGGGAGAGGGTGACCACGCAAGTAAGCGACTCACCGTTTTCTTGTTTTTTTGCGCAAACATGCTTGAATAAGGCACTATGCCTAAATATGCGGTTCCCGCCAAAATCAGAATTGCTGCCAAAGATCGTGTTTGACTTATGATCTCAGAGCGGTATGATTTTACTTGGCTATATAAAAAAGGCTATATCGATTTTTCATTTGAAAACGTTTATCCTTGCCGTCATCGTTTAGAAACCCTTCACAACCTGAACAAGGGAGCAACCATCATGATAAGGGAAATTTGCATCGGTCGCCGTTTTTTTTGTTTCATCCTGTTGCTGACGGTAACGCTATGGTTACCGGCCGCCGTATCAGCCGACGCGCCGGCGAACGGACGTTTTGTCGATCATAACAATGGAACGGTTACGGATACCTTGACCGGCCTGATCTGGTTGCGTCATGCCAACGCCTTCGGGCAACAAACCTGGGACGATGCGGCGGCGGCCTGTGCCGCGTTGGCCGCCACCGATTTCGACTGGCTTGATGACGGATCAACGGCCGGCGACTGGCGTCTGCCGGATGCCTACGAAATGCTGTCCCTGACCGGAGCCGGCCCGGTCGGCGCCAACTTGACGGATAAACATCCTTTTATCGATTTCCCGGGTCGCGGACGCGGCGTGGTATACTGGACCGCCAGCGCAGGATTTTATGACACGACAAGGGCATGGCGAATCCACACGCGGGGAAACGGCGGCGTATCATTTGAGGAAAAATCGAAGACCAAACTCGTTTGGGCGGTTCGCGGCCGCAGTCAACAGGCGCCGGCACATGCCGGCACGGTTCCTGATCTGGCCGATACATTCGATCGATTAACCGAACGCGAACAGCAGCGCGCCGAATTGAACGCGCTGTGGGATTTCACGGGTTTGCGCCTCAAGGACACTTTTGTGGTCATGAACACGGAAGCGTTTCTCACACCGCCGCCCGCATTGGCCGATCAGTATCCCTCCGCAGGTTATCGCGTGGCCAAGACCGCGCCAACGGTAAAAATGCAAATCCTTCCCAATCTCGAACCGGAATATTTTCCTGAAGGCGAAGCCTACGCGGCGGGCTGGGCCAACTGGGCCAAAGTAACGCGTAGCGATGATAATCGTTTTTTCATGGCAGCCAGCGACCATCGCGCCAGGGACGCTAAAATCAATCTCTATGAGTACCGGCCGGACGAAGGCGAACACGGGGTGCTCAAGCGTGCGCTCGACATCAGTCAAGCGCTGGGATGGCATGAAAACATGTATACCGACGGTAAAGTTCACGGACACATGGGAATCATGCCGGACGGTACGCTCTGGGCGGCAACGCACCGCGGACCGGCGCCGACCGATGCGTGGTGGCAAGAAGGCTATCGTGGCGCCTGGTTGTTCAGCTATAATATTCATACCGGCGAGGCAACCAACTGGGGCGTGCCGCTGATCGGCCAGGAACTGCCCAGCCATGTACTGGATCCCGAACGCGGGATTTTCCTTGCAACCGGACATCTGAACACTACGATGCTAAGCTGGGATGTCAACGAAAAACGCGTGCGCTTCGCCGGATCACCACCCAACGGCTGGCGCTGGCATGCCCGCTCCATGTTTCTCGACCCGGAGACGGGGTATTTCTGGGGCGTCGATCGCAGCGAGGAACCGTACCGCTTTTTGAGTTTCGATCCGGAACTTAACCGCTTCAAACGACATGCAGTCGAAGTGCCCGAAAATCCGGAAACCGGCAGCGTCGCGTTAAACCGTCTGCATACCAATCCAAAAGCCGCGGATGGCTGGTACTATAATGTACTGGGATCGACGCTTTTCCGGTTCCGCCCTGACTGGGACGAGGGACCGGAAATCGAGGTGATCGGCGTCACGCACGGGAATACAGTCCAAACGGCGTTATGCCCCGCCAAACGATATGTATACTGGATACCACGCCGGGACGACACAATGATGGTCATGCAGTACGACACGCGAACTGGCGAGAAAAAAGCGTTGGGATTTTTAAAGGATCATATTCTTGAAAATTACGGATACGATTGCGGCAGCGGTGTTTTTGGCATGAATATCTCAGATTGCGGCGCGTTTCTGGTGGTTCTGGATAACGGTGGGTTCGGTCGCCGTTTCGGCGGTCACCCCGCATTGTTTGTCATTGATATCCCCGAATCGGAACGGGTAGTGGATTAACCTGAACAACACGAAAGAATACCCCATGATAGTCGACGCACACCAACATGTTTGCTGGCACGACCGCGATACGGACGGATTGGTTCGAGATCTTGACGAACAGGGAATCGACCAGGCGTGGTTGCTGACCTGGGAAATCGCGCCGAACGAACATAACGAAAGCCATCACCGTTTTCTTAATCCGATCCATCGGCGCACGGATGGCACACATGCCGGGATTCCTCTGGAAGATTTGCTGCGCGCACGCGACCGTGAGCCCGACCGCTTTATCGTTGGCTATGCGCCGCATCCGCTGATGGGCGATGCCGCCGCCTTGTTCGAAGCAGCACATGCGATATACGACATTCGTGTTTGCGGAGAATGGAAGTGCCGGATGCTGATCGACGATCCGCGCTGTCTGAATTTGTTCCGCACGGCCGGACGCCTGAAATGTCCCGTCGTGCTGCACTTGGATGTACCCTACCGGACCAATACTGACGGGATACCGGCCTATCGGTCGGAATGGTACGGTGGCACCGTTGAAAATCTGGCGCGCACCCTGGATGCCTGCCCGGAAACCTGTTTTATCGGACATGCCCCCGGATTCTGGCGCGAAATCAGCGGCGACGCCGATGGTGACGCCGACTTGTATCCGTCCGGTCCCGTGACACCCGGCGGCCGGTTACACGATATGTTCGACCGCCATCCCAACCTGTTCGCGGACTTGTCCGCCGGTTCCGGACTGCGCGCCCTGTCGCGCGATCCTGAACATGCCCGCCGGTTTATCGTGCAATTCTCGAACCGTCTCCTTTTCGCCCGCGATAATTACGGCGGAGAATTGCAAACTTTTCTCGATACACTGAACCTGCCGTCCAACGTGTGTGAACGTTTATACCGCAATAATGCGAAAGGATTGTTAACGTCATGAGAGTATATGTAAGCACGGACCTGGAGGGCGTTGCCGGCGTTGTCAGCCGCGAAACCCAGTGTTTTGCCGACGGCAAATATAATGAAGCGGCCAAGAAATTGCTGACCGCCGAAGTCAATGCGGCGGTGGAAGGCATGATTGCGGAAGAGATTAATGATATCCTGGTGCTGGACGGCCACGGATCGGGCGGCATGCATTACGATACCCTGCATGCCGCGGCCAAGTTGTTGCACGGTCGACCACTCGCACCGAAATCCCTGCGCAACGATATTATCAAGGAATACGACGTAGGGATGATCGTGGGACAACATGCCATGGCCGGCGTGATCGACGGCGGCTTGAATCATACTCAAAACAGCCGCGCCATCGTCGAGTACAAACTCAACGGTCAACCTATCGGCGAGATAGCCCAGACGGCCTTGAGCCTGGGCGCCCTGGGATTGCCGCTGATTTTCCTGAGCGGCGACGAAGCGGCCTGCCGCGAAGCCGAATCGTTGCAGCCCGGCATCATAACGGCAGCCGTCAAACGCAGTCTCAGCCGTACCTGCGCCATTTCGCTGGCGCCGACAGCGGCGCGGTCGCTGATACGCGACCGCGTCAGCGAAGCGCTGGGCCGCCAACGGACGCACCCCCTGGCGCCGCTGACATGGCCAGGACCTTACGAGCTGGAAAAAAGATTTTTCTATACGGAATTAGCCGACGGTTACGATGATCATCCGCTGGCAACACGGATCGATTCCCGAACCGTACAACTGCGGTCAGACAACATCCTTGACATTATTTATGCCTGACTACGGTGCGGCGGCCATCCACCCCCGCTTGAATTTCCAATATCCAACACGGAATATCCAACTTCCAAGTGAGTGAATGGCGGGGCCGCTGGCTATTCATTCGCTTGTCTTGCTTGGACATTCCTTGTTCGATGTTCGACGTTCGCCTCGGCCGAGGCGTAGGAAATTATCGAGGTTAGCGTCATGTGCCTTCAGCATGCAGCCGTCGCAACCCGGCACGCCCTTTGACATGCGGTTTGATGGGGCCAACGGCTTTTTCCCAGTTGGCGACAGTGACGGCGGAGACGCCGACGGCACGCGCGAACGCCGATCGACTCATGCCCAAACGTCGCCGCAAATCCGCAACCGACCGGGACGTGGGTTTGAAAGTCGTACTTTTCCTGTTACGGGATGCCGCGTTGATTTTCTTTGCGCCGCGACGGCGATTCGGACGACTGTTTGACGAGGGTTTGATTTTCCTGCCGCCGGTCGCATCGGTATTGGCGTCTTCGGACGCAGACGGTTCGTCCAACGCCACTCCGAAAACATTTTCGAGATCAGTCGCCGACAAATTGCGCCGTCGGGATCGGCGCGAGTCGCCGCCGGAAATCACAGCAATGGCATCGTCCGAAATCAGCGTTTCGTGATCGACGCCGCGAAGGCGAAACAACAATTCCGGTTGCTGATCCAGACGCGCGCCGACACCGTACATGACCGCGGAGATATGCTTGCACATGCCCGCCCAGTCGGGGCAATTACATCGATAATCGATTTCGCCCGGCAATGGGAACAATCCCTGTTCGCGATCGGTCACGGCTTGCATGATTTCGTCCGATATTTTTCCCTGTAAAAGCTCGATTAGCGACCCGATTTTGCCTGTGCAGGAAAGTTTCAACGCCTTCCATTTGGCGGCCGCCAACGATTTGATCGCAACCTCGACGCGGTATAGTTTCGAGCCCGAAACGATGGCATCTATCTTGCCTTCGGCAATCCCGAGATGGCAGACCGATCCGTTGCGCACATAGCTTCGGCCACGCGGCAGCCGGTTGCTGTAGTCGCCGAACGATTCCAAATGCGTACACCAGCTCTTACCCCAGAAACTGCGGGCGATCGTGCGGCCCTCAATGGTTACGGGTTGGATTTCCCGACCCTTTTTACGCAGTTTTTCGACTTCACGCTGTGCCTGCGCACGACGCTGCGCCACCGGTACATATTCCGGCCAAAAACTTTCATAACGATTCCTGCTTCTGTGCCAACTCATTAATGATCCCCCCATGCCGGCATTTTACGACTCCGTGATTCCATGACGTTTGCGCGATTACGTCCGCGCCCGTTCAATGTCCAATGAGACCAGATCGATCAATTCGTCGTCATTCATTTCCGTTAACGTCTTTCCCGGACCGTCGCCGAGCAGCGCGTCCGCCATGGCCTGTTTATCCCGCAACATCATGTCAATTCTCTCTTCGATCGTACCCCGCGTGACGAATTTATGCACCAGAACATTGCGCCGCTGGCCGATACGGAAGGCCCGGTCGGTAGCCTGATTTTCTACGGCCGGATTCCACCAGCGGTCAACGTGAATGACGTGCGAGGCCGCCGTTAAATTCAGCCCCGTGCCGCCGGCCTTGATCGATAGCACGAAAAACGGCGGACCATCCTCGCGGTCAAAGGCGTCAACCAGTCGCTTACGTTGCTTGACACCGGTGCCGCCATGAAGCACCAGTCCGTTGCGACCGAAAACGACGGCCAGATATTCGGCCAGGGGATCGGTTAGTTCGCGAAACTGAGTAAAGACGAGCGCTTTTTCACCGCGCGACGCTATCTCGCCACAGATATCCGCCAACCGTTCGAATTTGGCGCTGGCAGCCGGATCGTACAGACCGTCACCGGTCAACTGGCTGGGATGGTTGCAAATCTGTTTGAAACGCATGAGGAACCCGAGGACGAGTCCGCGCCGTTTCATGCCGTCGCCGTCCAATTGTTTGAGCGCGCGGGCCAGCGCCGTCACATGCTGCTGATAGAGTACGGCCTGCGGCCTGGAAAGGCCGCAAAAGACCTGCATTTCCGTCTTGTCCGGCAAATCGGGAGCAATGGCCGGGTCGGTTTTCATGCGCCTCAGAATATAGGGCGCCACCAGGTTGCGCAACGGCGCATAGCGGGCATGTTCACGTTTCTCCAATGTTTTCGCGAACGCTTTGAAACGCTGTACACTGCCGAGCAGACCCGGGTTGAGGAAATCGAAGATCGACCATAAATCGCCGAGCCGGTTTTCCACCGGGGTTCCCGTCAGCGCCACGCGCGCCGACCCCTTGAGCTGTTTGACCGCACGCGCCTGGCTGGTGGATGGGTTTTTGACGGCCTGCGCTTCATCGAGAATCACCCAGTGCCAATCAATCCGGGACAACCCCTTGAGACGGGATAACATGGCATAGGTGGTAACCACCAAGTCGGCGTTTCGAACGTCGCGCGGGACCTCCGTTTTCAAGGTTGTTAGCAGTTGCTTCGGCGTTTCCGAAGGATGAATGGTCATCAGGCGCAGACCGGGTGCAAAGCGAAAGGTTTCGGCCTTCCAGTTGCCGATCAACGACGCGGGAACCACCAGTAGGGAAGGAGCGCGCGCTGTCTCCGGGGTCTGTTGCTTATACCGCAATAGCGCCGCCAGCACTTGGATCGTCTTGCCTAACCCCATATCGTCGGCTAGACAGCATCCCAGTCCGAGACTAGAACAGAACCACAGCCAGTTCAAGCCCTCAACCTGATAATGACGCAACGTGCCTTCAAAACCGGTCGGCGTGGCGCCGTCGAGTGCGGCCGGCGCACGCAATGCCGTCAGCGCTTCGCGCAATCGACCGCCGGCCATGACGTCCGACCAAGCCGCCTTGGTTTCAGCGGCATGGTCATCCTTTAAATCGGCAGTTGCGCCCGCCAGCAAACGCATGCCCGCGATAAAAGAAAGTCCGTCGCTACCGGCCTCGCGCTCGACGCGTTGCCAATGGTCCAGCGCCTCGCGCAGTTTTTCTCCATCCACTTCAACCCACTCGCCGCGCAGCATCACCAGGCCGTCCGTACCGCTCAGCAATGCTTCGCTTTCCGCTTCGGTCAGCGGCTGATCGCCGAGCACCAGCGATACGTGAAAATCAAGCAGGGCGTTTGCGCCCAATGTTGCGCCGGCGCCGGCGCCGTCGATGGTAACGGACACGCGCGGCCGCGGACGCTTGCGCCACCAGTTTGGAAGTTGAGCCAGCAATCCGGATTCTTCGTAAAGCGGGATTTCTTTCAAAAAATCATGCGCCTCGGCAGGCGTCCAAACCTGGGGATGGAAAATATCGCGCGTTTCGACCAGATCGGCGATCAGCGCGCTGCGTTTGGCGGCGGTATGCAACGGCGAAAGCAACTTGATCAACTCTGGTCTGCCGCGTGTGCCGGCATATTCCTTCAGCGCCCCCGCAAGCGGGAGGCGGCGGATTCTACCCGCGGCGGACATGCCTGCGGCATAGGTCGCCATAAAGGCAAAAGGATATTCGGGATCGCCCTTGTTTTCAGCCAAATGCAACGTAACCCGTCCGACACGCGTCCAGTGTGGCGCATAGGTCTTCAGGAAAACACCCAATCCGCCGCATCCCGCTGCCCGTTCGACCACCCAATCCAACTGGCGCTGCCATACAGCACGCAGCATCGCCGGCTCGATATATTCCGCGCCCTGCATCGGGGGCGCATTCAGCGTCCAACCCGCCAAGGTCGCCGCCGTGGGCGGGTCGACGGCCGCCGCGATATCGGGAGATTCCGCCGGCAAATGGCATAGCGATCGCACCAGATCGGCCGCCACATCGCGCCAAAAGCGGACGGTCGCATGCGCATCGTGCGGCAGTCGGATCGCGGCCAGCTCAGTTAATCCGGCTGCTTCATGTTCACCAAAGCATGTCGCCACGCCGATCGCCCAGCGGTCACGACCATGATACGGCAGGAACGTGACCACACCATGGGGCGTCACACCCAATTCGAAGACGGTCGCACCACGTGCCGATGCTGCTGACGTTGAATGATCACTCGATTCCATAGTCTCAGAGGCGCTTTGAATGGAGCCCCTTTTCCTTGCGATAAGGTACGCTTGTTCAGGGCCGGATGTCAAGTCATCCCGTCGTTACCCCCGGAGAAATCGGCCAAACCGCGTCAAGCGGTCGGCATCCGGCAACGGATTGCCGTGTTGATGGCGGGCATCGGTCATGGATCGGAACTTGATGTGTTCAAAGGGTTTTCCGTGCAGACCGGGACGTTGCCGGCGAAACAGCACGGGCGGCCCAGCTTGCGGCGAATAAGCAGTGCGAGCAGCGCCAGCAGCGGCGCGAGCAGCAGCAGCCCGAAGGAAGCGGCGAGAACGTCGAGAGGGCGCTTGAGGTGGTTGCGGTAGAAATTCATGGTTGGGAAATCGGTTGGCAGTTGGCCGTTGGAGGTGGGGGAATCAGTTGGCGGTTGGCGGTTGGGGGTAACGCGCAACGTGAATGCCTGTCATGCCCCACAAAAAAGCAACTATGCTGATTGCTCAAATCTAAATGGTATAAATACTTGGTCGATCTGGGTCCAGGGGATGATGTCAATGCCCTGGCGTGTCAGACGCATATCGCCGCCGTATATGATGGCTTTGCTTTTGACCGAATTTAGGCTGTCGGCGAGTCTTTCAATTCCGGTAAAAAAATCCGTCGATACCGTCATCGATGCCTTGACTTCCCAGACTGATAACTCGGCTTCGCTGCCGGCGAGGATATCCACCTCGTTGCCGTGACTATCGCGATAGAACCACA
>PWZG01000403.1 GCA_003567575.1 PVC group bacterium
CCGAGGCAGAATTTCGCCTTCCGCTCCCGGGTAGAACCAGCGGCAACCCAACGTTTCCAGAAATTCGTAGACGGCATGTCCCGTACCCTCCAGCGTGGACCCCAGTAAATACAAGACCTTCCCCTGCGGATCGCTGTGGATCAGCAGCGCATGCGGCGCAAGGTGTTCTACCTTCGCAACCAATCCCGCCCGCTTGGCGGCGGGCGTGGCACCGATTTGAATTGTTCCGGCCGGCGTCCCGGGTTCCGCCGATTCGCCGGCACGGCCGGCTTTCAATTCGGCGCCGCTGATATCCTTGATCACACGCACGAAATCCGCCAGCGTTTCGGCAAACCGTTCCTGCTGCCGCGCCGCAGGAATGGGATAATCCGACGGATCGTCCCGATACACGATGGTGACCATGGGCTCACCGTCCCGGGTAAGGTGAAACACTTCATCTGCCTGCAAAGACGGTGCCAACGGACTCATATACAACATCGAAATTACGCCCGTCATGACGCCGCGTCTCAGGCGTTGCATCGTCACTCGTTTTGTAAACGGCAGGTACTTGGCGGCAATCGTTCGAATCGTCATCCTTCGTCATCTCCATTATGCATGTTGCGTATAATGATCATCGTCCGCCCGCTAGTAGCCACCACTGTCAGGTATTGCTTTATCTCGATACTTCCAATGACCCATCAACAAGACGAACCATAACAAGCTTAACAGGTTATGTCAAACGATTAGCAGCGACGAAAATAAGTCTTGCATAATGCTTTCCATGGCGTAGGCGGTTGGACTATCGTGTGCGGCGCAGCCGCTTTGGAGTGCGTCGACCTGGCGCCCTTTGTCTCCTCACTCGCTCGCGATCTCGTGCAGTCTCAGGAAAATACGTCATGCATAGTATCACAATAATAGCGGACATTGTCCCATTTTGCGTCCGGGGCGATCCGGTGATCGGGACATGGAATGAAGCCGCCCATTTCAACCAGCGGTTTCAGCCGTTCAATTTCATGGTCAATGGCTTTCCGGTCGTGAGCGAACAAGACCTTATTCATCCCGCCGACCCCGCGCAGTTCCCGGCCGTATTGTTCGCGCCACGGTGCAATCGAGGCATTCCATGTGCCGACCTCGATGGGAAACATGGTATTGACACCGTTTTCCATCCAGGTGGGAATCAGCGCATCAATCATCCCGTCGCAATCCAGAGAAACGATATCGATCCCGTACTGTTGCAGCAGCCCGGTAATCCGCCGGTAATGGGGACCGACTTTGGCATCGAAGACCGTCGGCGTCACCAGCGGCCCGTTTTTAAAACAGATATCTTCCCAGAAATGGCCGAAATCGAATTTTGCGCCGCTTTCGAGTGCCGTTTTGACGCATTGGTAAGACAATTCAGCGACGGTATCGATTATTTCATCGAACAACGGCTCGTCGTCGATTACCAAATAGCAGCAATTTTCCAAGCCGATAAAGTTGCGGATTTGTCCGAACAGGCTGCCACAGTGTAAACCATAAATAAAATCGTGCCGGTCAGCCTGCAAAAATTCGAGACCTCCGTCCTGAAAAGCGACGTTTCCCGCATCGGTTCTTACCGGAGCTGCCAGAACGCGTTCGGGCGTAAACCGCAGCCGGTGTTTGTAATGCGCCTCCCATTCCGGTCGGCCCTTGAACAAATGATCTATTTCTGACGGAATACCGCCGGCACCGGATTTCTCCTGCACGATGACGCCTTCCGCGTTCAGGACATGCCGGGTACCGTCCGGAAACGTTTTGACGACACGCGTTTCGAAAGGCGGATGTAAACGGTTGCGGGGATGAAAACAGGTATAATAATTGCCGTCGAATCCCAGTTGGGCGCTTACGACATCATCTGCCGCATTGCCATCGCTCCACGTCTGCGCCGTTTCGGCCGTGATATGACCTTCCGCGGCCCATCGATCCAGTGTTTCACGCCAAAAGCCGAAGTGCAGCAGCGGTAACCGGTCGTAGTCCTGATAGCGAAGCACGGCCAAGATTCGTTCCCGTTGATTCATGGCTTTCTTCATTGTCCCTTCCACATATCCTTGCTAAGGCGGGCTTCGCCCGCAACCCAGAGGTCAGATGTCAGAAGTCAGAGGTCAGCAAGAGAAATCCTTGATCGTTGTCCTGATCGTTGTTCCGATCGTTTCAGAAAACTGACCTCTGACCTCCGACCTCTGACCTCTTGCCCGATTCCATCCATATCTCCGCATCATTCTTCTTGTTTTTTTATGCAAACATGCTTGGATAAGGCACTAGCGGTTTCCAGTCCGTCCAGCGCACCGGGGATTTTTTTATGCCCCCGATGCGACGAGATCGAAACGATCCAGGTTCATAACCTTATTCCAAGCGGCAACGAAGTCGCGCACGAATTTGTCCTCGGCGTCGGCCTGCGCATAAACTTCGGCCAACGCACGAAGTTGCGAGTTGGAACCGAAAATCAGGTCTACTCGCGTGCCGGTCCATTTGTGTTCGCCGGTCTTGCGGTCATATCCTTCAAAAGTGTCTCCAGCTTCGGAGGCGGGCTTCCAAACGGTACCCATGTCAAGCAGATTGACAAAGAAATCGCTGGTGAGCAATCCGCTCCGCTCCGTGAACACACCGTGCGGCGAAGCCCCTGCATTGGCGCCCAGCACGCGCAGTCCACCGACGAGCACGGTCATTTCCGGTGCGCTCAGGGTCAGCAGTTGGGCCTTATCCACCAGCATTTCCTCGGCCGACACCGCATATTCCTTTTTGCGGTAATTACGAAAACCATCAGCCTCGGGTTCCAGCAGGGCGAAGGCATCCACATCGGTCTGCTCTTGCGTGGCATCGGTTCGACCAGGAATGAAAGGCGCCTCGACAGCATGACCGGCCGCCTTGGCAGCCGATTCCACGGCCGCACAGCCGCCCAGCACGATTATATCCGCCAGCGAAACCTTCTTGCCGTCCGTCCCGACATCGTTGAAGGCCTGCCGGATTGTATCCAGGACACCCAGTACCTTGGTTAATTGTTCCGGCTGATTAACGTCCCAATCCTTTTGCGGCGCCAACCGGATACGCGCACCATTGGCCCCACCGCGATAGTCCGAGCCCCGGAAGGTCGATGCCGAGGCCCAGGCGGTGGAGACCAGTTCCGCCACCGAAAGTTCCGAATCGAGGATTTTAGCCTTGAGACCGGCTATGTCATCGGCGTCAATCAAGGGATGATCGACCGCTGGAATCGGGTCCTGCCAGATCAAGTCTTCGGACGGGACTTCTGGTCCCAGGTAGCGGGTCTTGGGTCCCATGTCGCGATGGGTCAGCTTAAACCAGGCACGCGCAAAGGCATCAGCGAAAGCCTGGGTATCCTTATGGAACCGGCGCGCGATGGGTTCATAAATCGGATCGAAACGCAGCGACAGGTCGGCCGTAGTCATCATTGGCCGGTTTTTCTTGCCTGGCAGGTGGGCATCCGGAATCATGTGCTCTTCCTTGACATCCTTGGCCAGCCACTGCCATGCGCCGGCCGGACTCTTGACCAGTTCCCACTCATAACCGAACAGCATGTCGAAGTAACCGTTATCCCATTGGGTGGGATTGGGTTTCCAGGCCCCCTCGATTCCGCTGGTCGTGGTATCCGCGCCCTTGCCGGTGCCAAAGCGATTGATCCAGCCCAATCCTTGCTCTGTAATCGGAGCGGCTTCGGGTTCCGGCCCGACCAATTTGGGGTCGCCGGCTCCGTGTGCCTTGCCGAATGTGTGTCCACCGGCGACGAGGGCAACGGTTTCTTCGTCGTTCATGCCCATGCGTTCGAAGGTTACGCGCACATCACGTCCCGAAGCGACCGGATCAGGCTTGCCGTTCGGGCCCTCGGGATTCACATAGATCAGTCCCATCTGGACGGCAGCCAGTGGATTTTCCAGTTCACGGTCGCCGCTGTAGCGCTTGTCACCAAGCCATTCGGCTTCGGGCCCCCAGTAGATATCCTCTTCAGGCTGCCAGATATCCTTCCGACCACCGCCAAAACCGAATGTCTTGAAACCCATCGACTCCAGCGCACAGTTGCCGGCCAGGATCATGAGATCGGCCCACGATATTTTGTTTCCGTATTTCTGTTTGACAGGCCACAACAGACGGCGTGCCTTGTCCAGATTGCCGTTGTCAGGCCAACTGTTGATCGGCGCGAAACGCTGGTTCCCGGTACTGGCGCCGCCACGCCCATCGGCGGTGCGATAGGTGCCGGCGCTGTGCCAAGCCATGCGAATGAACAAGCCGCCATAATGTCCCCAATCCGCGGGCCACCACGCCTGCGAATCCGTCATCAGCGCATATAAATCCTTTTTCAAGGCTGCCAGATCAAGTTTCTTAAACGCTTCGGCATAGTTGAAACCGGGATCCATCGGGTTGGAAGCCGGGGCATGCTGGTGAAGGATACCCAAATTCAGCCGATTGGGCCACCAATCGCGGTTCGAGGCTCCTCGCGCGGCAGTGGTGCTCGCGGTTTTCCCGGTTACCGGACACTTGATCGTTTCACTCATGTTTACGCTCCCTTCGCAGTTTATCGTTTGCTCGCGTTAACTGAAGCGCCGGGGCTAATTCCGAAAAAAAATTAACCGCTCGGCATGCTTTCAGTCCCGCATGATCCGCGCTCTGTAAATTTGCCTGTAACTTTGCTTATTAGTAGAAGCAGAAGTATAACATTCGCATTGCATGCGGTCAAGCTGCGTTCGGCAACAGGGGCGTCCGCAACGGGGCGTGTATACACTCAATCCAGACCGGAATCGACAAAGCAGTTCGACGAAGTGTGGCGACGAAGTGTAGGGACACCGAAGTTAAGCAAGGCATCGCTTCGCGGAGATCATGTTTACGGCTCTTTGTGGCCGAGGTCGGCCCGACCTCGGCATCC
>PWZG01000113.1 GCA_003567575.1 PVC group bacterium
AAAAACGGTCAATTCCGCGTCAGGATATTACAGTTTTTTGTTTGTTTCCGGCCAAGGTTGCCACCACTTTTGATGTCTTCAAATGCTCAATTAAATTGTCATATGCCGCTTTTCTTCAACCTTGAACCGTGAACGCTTACGTTTAAGCAGGTCGCAGGCGCTCTTACACTTACCCGTACACTTGCTTTGCACACTTAATTCCCATACTTTATCGGTTACGCTTAAACGACCCGCTTCGTCGTTCTTAATCTTCATAAGCTAAAAATACCTTATGGCGAAACTTCACATAAATTCGCATAAATCGGGCAAGAGGTCTGCGGTCTTCCCGCCTTAAAGTCTTATAGCGCCGCGCGAATGTTTTCCGCATACGACGCCATTTCGTCATTGTCGGCATAACTGCCGGAAACCCATTTCATCTGCTTGTTATCTCCATCAGATCGTGGAATCACGTGAAAATGGATATGCGGCACAAGCTGTCCCGCACAACGACCGTTAGCTTGACTGACGTTGATCCCGTTGGCCCCCAAGGCTTTAACTTGAGCTTGGGCAACCTGTTTTACCACACCGATAAGATGCGCCAACACATCATCGGGCGTTGCGGTAATCGGATCGTAATGCACCCGCGGAATCACAAGTACATGCCCCTTGGCAACAGGAGCAATATCCATAAAAGCCATGGCTTTTTCATCTTCGCAAACGATCGACGACGGCATTTTACCATGAACAATTTTGCAAAAAATACAATCGGTATTCATACGTTAACACCTTTCCATAAATGTTGTTCACTTATGTTTTGGATGCTAGCATACATGAGGTTAAGGGTAAAGCCCTGCCTCCTTGTATTACGGCAAGCGAACCAGTTCGTCTTTGACGGCGGCGAACGGAAGTTTACCGGGATCCAATCCCTGATGCAGTGCGCTGGCGGCGGCGATCCCCGCTGCCTCGCCAAGCGCGGCGGCGTCGCCGGTAACCCGATAACTGGAATGCGCTTTGAAATCGCCGCTGATACAACGCCCGGCCATCATCAGGTTGGGTGCATCCCGCGCGATCAGTGCCCGCAACGGGATGTCGTAGGGTTTAACCTTTATACCCGCCGGATCGATTCCCTTATTGCGCGCCGGATCAAGCGCGTGGATATCCACACAGAAAGAAACCCGGCAGACGGCGTCGTCAAAGCGGGCGCCGCACGCCAGATCGTCCTGCGTTACCCGGTACAATCCATGAATGCGGCGGCTTTCCCGGACACCGATGAACGCGCTTTGGGTCATGAGTTCTAGATGTTCCCACGGACCGCCAAGGCGGCGCAAGGCGTTGACAATGGCCAGGTTTTCCGACCGGCCCGCGATGGTGGCATCCGTCAGAACCTGTGCGTCGGGTTCCCGATATCCGTACTGATGATTGGCCATCATGATCAAGTATCCGTCGCGAACAAGAAAAAGCGTCGGTTGCGAATAGGAAGGGTCATGACCGCCGCGGCGCAGTTGCGTCAGAATCCATTCCTTGCGCGCTTTTCCACCATGCAGGCTGAACGGCAATTGATCCCGGCGGACCGCACCGGCCAGTAGCGCCATCATACTCATCGGCTGACACCGACCAGTCTCCGGCTCGCCAATATCGAAACCGCAACCGGCTTGCGCCGCCAGATCGCCGTCACCGGTGCAATCAATGAAAAGGCCCGCTCGCCAGGCTTCGCGACCGCTTTTGGAGTCGGTCACCAAGGTTTCAAGACGGCCGGTTTGATCGCGATAGACCGCGCTGACGCGCGTATATAATCGTACCGCCACGCCGGCTTCGGCAGCCATCTTTTCCAACACGATTTTGAAGGTTTCCACATCGTAATCGACGGGGTACGGCCGCTCGGCAACCGTTTCCCGTTCTCCGGCGCCGGCCCGTTGCAGCCGGTCAAGTAATTCATCCAGCAAACCGCCTTTGTTCGCTTCGATCAGGTGCGGCAGACAACCGACCGTCCAGATACCGCCCAGCGCGCCCTGGGCTTCGATCAGGCGTACCCGTACACCACGCCGGGCGGCGGCGATGGCGGCCATCACGCCGGCCGGTCCGGCGCCGGCCACGAGTAGATCCGCCGTTTCAACCACGGGAATATCTTGCGAAGGCTCCGTGAAAGAGGGAGCATGATCGTTTTTTTGTTTGAAAGGTTGTTTCATGGTTGCATTGGGGATGTTGCGATTCTGATTAGGAAATGAATGTCTTCGGCATCGATGCCGAGTGCATGGAAACAATCCGCGGGCACGGCGCCGCCGATGCGGCCGACACCGCCTTGGAAATTGTGTTGGTCGCTGCCGGGTACGAATTCCACGCCGCGCTGTTTCAATTCAGCATAGGCGGCCCAGAGCATTTGCAAGGGTGCGGGAAGATTGCTCGAACGGATACGAAACTGGGTGTTGCCGTTGATTTCCAGCGGCAAGCGGTGTGTTGTCGCGGCGTCGGCGAGGACTTCCAGGTCGAGCAGAAAGAACGTATTGAGTTCCTCGATGCTGAAACCGCCGTTCCAGCGCGGGTTCATGGTATACACCCAGGATTCGGCGTCGCGTTTGATCAAGCGCAGGTTCACCGCGGCGCGGAAGGGATGCGCTACGAAAATTTCCCGGCCGGTGGCATCGGAAAAATCACGCAGGGCCGCCATCCGGGTCACAAAGGCTTCGGTGTTTTCCGCCCGGTCTTCTCCCGGGAAGGCGACTTCACCGATAAAGAAATCGGAACTGTCGATCACCGGATCGGGGATTGCGGCCAGATCCTCTTTCGGGCCGATTTCCGGCGCGAAAAAAAGCGTCAAATCGGGGAAGGCATCCTTGTTTGCATCCATGTCGGCGCGATAATCGCGGAGGCCCTCGACGGAGGCCGCATAATGGCGTCCGGGTTTTTGCGCGTTCAGATACTTGCCGAGATGATCGGTCAGACCGAGTATCTTGCGGCCGGTCAGGCGGGCGTGCTGCAAATACGGTTCGAGGGGAACGTCGTCCTTCCGTTCCTGGCCGGCGTGGTAATGAAGATCAATGGTATGAATCATCGGTTTTTTTCTTCCGTGTGACTTCCGCTGCTAGAGATCGATCCAAATCGGGCTGGTCCATTGGTGGGCGCCGTTGGCGTCTTCGATGCGGGCATAATACACGACAAAGGGTTCGGGGTGGTATGGTGTGTCACGCAGGGCGATGCGTTCCAGCGGGTCGTGATCCGTCCAACGGATTTCGTTGACGGTATCGCTGACCCGGTCGCCGCGCAGGGATTCGACGGCCAGCGGTTCCCCGTTCCGCATCAGGGTTACGTTGGCCGCCTTCGCGTCGTGCAGGGTCAGCCGCACACGGATGTCGCGTTGCCGGCGCAAGCCGTCATCGGCGGCGAGTTCCTGTCCCATGGATGCCTCGCCGATGTTCATGTCGACCAGTGAACGCATATGGGTTGTGGCATAACAGTCGCGCCGACGCATGGCCGCGAACAACGCCGGCCGCGTCAGTTCGCCGCAACGGACGGCGGCCAGTCCCTTATGGGCGTGACCGGTCATCGTGGGGACACGGAACGGTTCGGTACGGAAATGGTGCACACTACCCGGCAGAGTGGCATGATCGTCGCTGGATCCGATCACTCCGAAACGAGCGCCGGCCTTTAGCGCATCGACAAAGTACGAAACATCGTCGTTATTCCCTCCGCTGATCGGCATGCGCGAGTGACGGATCTCGGACGATCCCCAGCTTGAATAGATTTCGAATAACGGTTCGCGTTGCGGATCGTGATAATCTTCGTTCCAGGCACGATACTTACCGGCACGACCGGTATGATGCGGAACGGTGAACCAGGTCTTGCCGGTTTGATCCATTTGCTGCCATAGTTCCCTGAGATGCACCTTGGGCGATGCGCCGCGCATATCGTCGCGATCCAACCAGAAGTAGGGGGCATCATCTTCAAGGAAATAGACATTGTTATCGCCGCCGAATCCCTGGGTATGCGAACTTTCGAAAGCCAGGAAGGACACGAACTCGTCCGGCAGGTTGTATTGCCGGGCAATTTCCTGCAAACGCGGCCAGCGCGCGGGATCGGAGGCAATACCGCGCAAATGATCGGCCGGCGCAACAAAATCCAGTAGCGATATTTCGCGCGCATAAAGATAACACCATTCCGGATCGAGGCAACGCCAGCCGTGACAGTTGGAGTAACGGGTATGCACGTGCAGATCACCCCAGTACAACCGGTACGGCGGATCATCCAACACCCAGGCGGGGTTCGACGGAACCACGGCTTTGATCCAGGGCGTGTCGGGGGTTTCAACGCGGGCACGCACCAAAGCGACATCGGGACCGACGGCACGCAATCCGTCAATCCGTGCCGATCCGGTAGCGGGATCGACACGCGTTTCCACCGGTAATCCTTCGATGCCGATCGAATCCTCGAACACAAGACGATTGCTCATGTTTTCAACCGGTAATCCATCCGCGCCGGTGACGACGATCCGCAGCGAAAACGTTTCGTCAGTAGCCAGGATCGAAGGGATCTGGAGATTAATACGCCGGTTGAGTACAGGGGCCAGGTTTTTAGCTTCTTGTAGCCATTGAGGGTTCATGTTTTTTCCTCCGTTAGTGCCTTATTCTAGAGCTTCTGTCATAAAAAACAAGAAACCGTTAGCCGTTCCCTCGAGTCTACGCTTAGGGTCTTCGGTCTTCCGTCTTCCGTCTTCAGTCTCGCTCTCGCGAATACAAGCCTGCCAAATGTTCGTAAGGATGTTGATTGAAAGGCATCCGCGGAGCTTTCGCATGCCATTTCCAGTCGATAAAATCAAGCAGTGCCATCCAATCCTCAAAGTTATGCGCGTGGGTTCCTTCCCTGAGATGAAAGGCGATA
>PWZG01000579.1 GCA_003567575.1 PVC group bacterium
CGCCGCTAAAGCAGGCGGCAAACGGAGAAAACAAACCGTTTCCTAAGTTATGGAAGTCCCCTGTCTACTCGAAAATCATTTCGGAGATGAATTTAGTGTTGACGATCTTGGCCCTTTAGGTCGAACGAACCTGAAAACCAACCATTTCTTCATTATTTTGTCGATAAATGATTTTGTCATTCTTCGGTTTTCCGAACCAGGCTAAAGTTTGACGAATGACATTGAACAATCGCTTGCGGCCTGATATGATGCCCCTTGAAGCAACCAAGCGAAGCGAAGGTTACCCTTGGAAATTGCAATATGCACCTCGTTTGATTATAGTCGTTCGAATCAAGAAATCGCGGTTAAAGATGCCTTTCTTAACTTCGATGTTCGATGTTGAATGTTCGCCTCGGCCGGGACCGACCGCGAACGCTGGCTACTCTGCCGGGCGCCTGTCTGCCACAGGCAGGCAAGTCCCGGCCGAGGCGTAGACTTTTAATCGCGAATTGTTTGACTGAATGAGTGCAATAATCTGTCTGATATTGACGGCTTCGATCAACCTTTTATGTTCATGGGACTGAATACGGGAATACATTGCATGGCAACTAATATCCGGACCATCGCCATGGGCACGGCGTTTCTTTGCGTCGTCTGCCTGCGTCCGGCCACAACGGACGCCGGTTCCCGGTCCATGGATTGGTCGGCGGCGGTCTACGGCGGTCGCTTGAGCGATAACCGGATCGGCCAAATTCTCTACCTTCGAACCCAAATGGAACCATCCCATGTCTGGGCTGTCATGGTCTCAAGGGAAGTCCATCGCGTCGCCGATGATCTCTCTGCCGAGATCGAGTGGAATCTCGCACGTCATACAGGGTTGCAGGATCATTTCGAGATCAACAGTGCGTTTTTGCTGCGCTGGCATCGTTTTCCGTGGGACCGCTTTGTGAATACGACGCTGGCCTATGGCGCGGGACCCTCCTATGCCTTGCGCAAGCCTCCGGTGGAACGACGTTCAGGACGCGACCCCGCACATCTGCTTGTATTTATGCCGGTGGAACTCACGCTGGCACCGCCGGAACGCTTCGAGCACGCGTGGAAGACGCTGCTCCGGGTTCACCACCGTTCCGGCGCGTACGGCGTTGTCAGCAACGCCCCGGGCTCCAACTTTGTTACCCTCGGACTGCGCTACCGGTTTTAACCGGTCCCAACGCCCACCAGCGCAAGGCCGGCAACCGCAATTCCGGGCGCCTTCCATTGCTTCGTTTCCCTTTCAAATCCATACAGAGAAATAATTCTCGATTTGTTGTTGACACCCGGATATGGTCGTGGTAGCATATTCGTGAATTATTTCTCGATTGGAGCAAATGAGAAAGGGAAGGGAACCATGGATAAACCGTTGCGAATGATTGCGGAGGCGTCACTGCGGCGAATGCCGTCTTATTGGCGTGTATTGGACGAAATTGGAAATAACGGGCAGGAGTTTGTCTCCTGTACGGAAATCGCTGATCGTTTTCATCAGGACCCGACTCAGGTTCGAAAGGACTTGGAGGGCGCCGGATGTGAGGGCAGGCCGCGCGTTGGATTCGCCGTTAACGAAACCAAACGCTGCATCGCGGAATTTCTGGGCTGGAACAATACGCATGACGCGTTTTTGGTCGGCGCCGGAAATCTCGGCGCCGCACTGGCCGGCTACGAAGGATTTCAACCTGCCGGGCTTACCATTGTCGCCGTCTTCGACAATAACCCGGAGAAAATCGGCGCCAAATTGGCGGGCAAACCGGTTTTACGCGTCGAACGCTTCCGAAATCTGGCGCAACGGATGCATGTACAGATCGGCATTATTGCCGTTCCCGCTCATGCTGCACAGGAAACAGCCGACATGATGCTTGAAAGCGGAATTAAGGCAATTTGGAATTTTGCGCCCCGGAAGCTCTCCTCCCCGGAAGGTGTAGTCGTGGAAAACGCTGATCTGACACCTTCCCTGGCATCGCTTTCGGCGAAATTACGAATGAAACGGGATCAGGAGGTGGAATGACATGAATACAGGAAACATGGAAAGAACCGATCGCACGTTCGGCAAGGTATGCGATATTCTCGATCGTTATCATCGCGATCCGCGCAAGCTGATCCCGATTCTGCAGGCCGTCCAGGAGGAATACCGCTATCTGCCGGAAGATATTTTAACATTTGTTGCTACGTCCATCGATTTACCGCCTGCGCGGGTGTACGGTGTGGCGACGTTTTACTCGCATTTCACCCTGCAGCCGAAAGGCAAGTACGTAGTGAAGTTATGTGACGGGACCGCCTGTCACGTCAAGGGGTCGGAACGAATTCTTGACCATATTCGTTCCCATCTCGGGTTGAAGGACGACCAGACCACCACGCCTGATATGTTGTTCACAGTGGAAACTGTGTCGTGTCTCGGCGCCTGCGGATTGGCGCCGGTCGTTGTAATCAATGACCTTGTCCACGGGCAGGTGACGCCGGACCATGCGCGCGAACTGCTTGATGAAATACGCAAGAACGAAGGAGCTCAGGAATGAATGAAACATTGAACGAACTTATTTATACCTATAAGCAGGCCGCGGAAAAATTCAAGCGACGCGTCATTGTTTGCGCCGGCACCGGTTGCGTGGCCAACGGAGCCTTGGACGTTCATGCGGCATTGCAACGGGAAATGCAGGCGCATGGTTTGGGCGTCATGCTTAAGTTGGACATGCACAGTGACCACGCGCCGGATAAGACGATGCATCTGTCCGGCAGTGGATGCCAGGGGTTCTGCCAGATGGGTCCGCTGATCACGATTCTGCCGGAAAACATCCTCTACACTCGGGTAAAACCGGCGGATGCAAATGAGATCGTCGAGGAAACATTGTGCAACGGACGGCTGCTGGAACGATTGCTTTACAAGAACCCGGCGGATGACACCGTATGCAAAGGGCCTGCCGAGATCCCCTTCTATGCAAGGCAAAACCGTATCGTGCTGGGAGATTGCGGAAGGATTGATCCGGAAGATCTGCGCGAATACATTGCGGGCGGCGGCTACGAGGCCGCGCGCCGTGCGTATCGTGAAATGAGCGATGAAGACATCTGCCGTACCTTGATCGATTCGGGTCTTCGCGGTCGAGGGGGCGGTGGTTTCCCCACGGGGATGAAATGGGATCTTACACGACGTCAGCCAAGCGAGCAAAAGTACGTTATCTGCAACGGTGACGAAGGCGATCCGGGCGCATTCATGGATCGCAGCCTGATGGAAGGCAACCCGCACCAACTCCTGGAGGGAATGATGATCGCCGGCCGGGCTGTCGGCGCAACTTTTGGATATGTTTATGTTCGTGCCGAGTATCCGCTGGCCGTAAAGCGCGTGCGCAACGCGATTACGGAAGCCCGCAAGGTCGGGTTACTGGGAGACAACCTGTTCGGGACTTCGCTTGCGTTCGATATCGAGGTCATGGAGGGGGCGGGCGCCTTTGTATGTGGCGAGGAAACGGCGTTGATGGCTTCGGTCGAAGGCAAACGGGGAATGCCGACGCCCAAACCTCCATTTCCCGCTGAATGCGGGTTGGATGGTCAGCCCACCGTGATCAACAACGTGGAAACGCTGGTCACGGTGCCGGTCATCCTGCGCGACGGCGCAGAAACCTTCCGAGCCGTTGGCGTCGATACGTCACCGGGAACGAAGACCTTTGCCCTGACCGGTCACGTGGCGAACACCGGCTTGATTGAGGTTCCCTTCGGAACCACGCTGCGATCGATCGTATTCGATATTGGCGGCGGGATAACGACAGCAGAGGGAACCATTCAGCCGGACGCGTTCAAGGCGGTCCAGATCGGCGGTCCCTCGGGCGGATGCTTGACGGGAGAACATCTTGATTTGCCGCTGGACTTCGATTCCCTGCGAACGGTCGGCGCCATGGTCGGTTCCGGTGGACTGGTGGCAATGAATACCGATACATGCATGGTCAGTATCGCGCGTTTCTTCATGCAGTTCACACAGCATGAATCGTGCGGCAAGTGTATCCCCTGTCGCGAAGGGACGCGACAGATGCTGGTCTTGCTCGACGATGTCGCGGAAGGACGCGCAACAACCGCTACGCTGGAACTGCTTGAAAAGGTTGCACGAGCGGTCCAGCGCGCCTCGCTCTGCGGACTGGGTAAAACGGCGCCGAATCCCGTCCTGTCGACCCTCAAGTATTTTCGGGAAGAATATGAGGCACACGTCATTGATAAACGTTGTCCGGCGAACCAGTGCAAGGCATTGGCCTTCCCGGAGATTGATCCGGATGCCTGTAAGGGATGTACCGTGTGCGCCAGGAAATGCCCGGTGAACGCCATTCGGGGAGAACGCAAGCAGCCGCATGTCATCGACGCGGAACGTTGCATTAAATGCGGCGTGTGCCGTGAGGTTTGCAAGTTTCAGGCCGTGAAGGGAGTTTGACAATGAATGAACAAAAACTGACAGTTAACGGGCGCCGGGTGGCGTTTCACGACGAGAAAAACATTCTGGAAGTGATCAGGAAAGCGAACATTGATCTACCGACATTCTGCTACCATTCGGAATTGAGTGTCTATGGCGCATGCCGCCTGTGCATTGTCGAGATCGAAGGACGGGGTGTGCAGGCAGCCTGTTCGGTGAGTCCGGAAGCGGGGTTGACCATCCGCACCCATACGCCGGAATTAAGGGAAACACGGAAACTGACGATCGAGTTGCTTCTGGCAAATCATCATCAAGGTTGCACGACCTGTCGCAAAAGTCCGTCCTGCAAATTGCTGGATCTGGCCAACCGGTTGGGGGTGAATACCGTCAGGTTCAAACAGGCCGGCCGTGAACTGCCGCTGGATACCAGTAACCCGGCCCTGGTTCGTGATCCGAACAAATGCATTTTGTGCGGTGATTGCGTCCGGGTTTGCTCGGAGATTCAAGGGATCGGCGCGATTGATTTTGCCCACCGCGGCGCGGAGGCAACCGTGGCGCCGGCTTACGGAAAAAAATTGGGCGAAGTTGAATGCGTATATTGCGGACAGTGCGCGGCGGTCTGCCCCACGGGCGCCATCCTGCCGGCATCCGAAACGGATGCGGTCTGGGCCAAACTGGGCGATCCGACGGTGACGGTCGTAGCCCAGATTGCACCCGCCGTACGAGTCGCGGTTGGTGAAGCATTCGGTTTCGGCGCCGGTGAGTCGGCCGGCAGCAAGATCGTTGCAGCCCTCAAAGCCATCGGATTTAAAAACGTCTATGACACGTCGTTTGCCGCGGACTTGACCATCCTCGAAGAAACAGGGGAGTTCCTTCGCCGGACGGAAATGAACGGTAAACTGCCGTTGATGACATCCTGCTGCCCAGCCTGGGTAACCTATGCGGAACGATTCTATCCGGAATTACTGCCGCATCTATCCACTTGCAAATCACCGCAACAGATGTTCGGATCTCTGGTAAAACCAATGTTATCGGAAAAGCTTAAGACATCACGCGAACAAGTGGTTGTGGTTTCGATCATGCCCTGTACGGCGAAGAAATTCGAGGGTCGACGACCGGAATTCGCAGTCAACGGATCGCCGGATGTTGACCACGTGCTGACCACGCAGGAACTGATCGAAATGATTCGCGATGCGGGACTGCGCTTCAACGAGCTGGCAGCGGAGGCGTTTGATCTCCCCTTCGGCTTCAAAACGGGTGCCGGCATCATTTTCGGTAACTCCGGCGGCGTCAGCGAGGCTGTGGTGCGGTATGCCCACGAGAAGATCACCGGACAGAAACTCGAATCGTTCGATGTCCATGCGGTTCGCGGCGAGGACGGATGGCGCGAGGCGAACGTCGATCTCGGCAGCCGGACATTGAAGATACTGGTGGTGCATGGACTGGGGAACGCGCGGCGGGCCGCGGAGTTGATCCGGGACGGACAGGCCCCGTGGGATTTCGTGGAAGTCATGGCGTGTCCAGGAGGATGCGTCGGCGGCGCCGGCCAGCCCGTGACCGCCGGTGGCGATACCCGCAGGAAACGGAGGGACGGATTGTACCGTGAGGACAAGGTACTGCAGTTACACGAGTCACAGGACAACCCGTATATCAGGCAATGCTATCATGACTTCCTGGGTGAAATCGGGGGAGAAAAAGCACACGAACTGCTGCACACGCGTTATGAGAGCCGCAAACGGATTACCGGCGACGGAATCGATTTGAAACCGGCGACCGACCCCGAAGTCAATGTGAAAGTCTGCCTCGGAACAAGCTGTTTCGTGCGCGGCTCGCAAAAACTGCTCCAGGAATTGCTGAAAAACCTGTCCCTCGAAAACCTGGACGATTCGGTTGCCGTACAAGCATCTTTCTGTCACGAACGATGCGATCGCGGTCCGACCGTGACGGTGAACGAAGAGATACTTGACAAATGCACCTTGGAACGGTTGATGGAGCGAATCCGTTCGCATTCGCGCGCTGTTGCGAGGGAAAAAGTTTGACGGAAGGGATGAACGATGAACAGGGAGACAGGCCATGTATGAGTTACAACCGGTTTTCACCGAAAAAGCGGAATGCCAGGACTGCTTCAAATGCGTGCGTAACTGTCCGGCCAAGGCCATTAAGGTCGAACAGAACAGCGCCGTCGTCATTCCGGAAGTGTGCGTGGCATGCGGACGTTGCGTGGATACATGTCCCGCGGGCGCCAAACGCATTCGCAACGATACCGGACGGGTACGTCGGCTTCTGGAACAGGACCGTCGTGTGGTGGTCTCGCTGGCGCCTTCGTATGTCTCGGAGTTTCCCGGCGTTCGCGTAGAACAACTGGCAACCGCGTTCATGCGGCTGGGATTCGCCGGAGTTTCCGAAACCGCGTTGGGCGCCGAGCAGGTTTCGGCCCACGTGCGCAATCATTTGACCCGGAACCACGAACCGCAATTGATGGTCTCGTCCGCCTGTCCGACCGCTGTTGCGATGCTGTCCCGCTTCGCGCCTCATCTGGCAAAGTTCATCACACCCGTCGTATCGCCATTACTGGCGCATTGCCAAATGTTAAAGGGATGGCTCGGCGACAAGACAAACGTCGTGTTTGTGGGACCGTGTATCGCCAAGAAAATGGAGTCGGACGGTCATTCCAGTCTTCTGGATGCCGCGTTGACATTCAAAGACCTGCGGGGATGGCTGGCGGAACTGGAACTCTTGGAAGAACTGAACCAAATGCCGGACACGCCATTGATCCCTCGCCGTGCACAGGGCGGCGCCTTGTATCCCGTGGACGGCGGTATGATTGCAGGCATCCGTGACAAGAGCGGGGAGCTTGATGCCGGATTCATGGCGCTTTCCGGACTGACACAAATCATCGACGGTTTGGAGGGGCTGGATATGCGACCGCTTCGGAAACCGCTCTTTCTCGAGGTCCTGGCCTGTGAAGGCGGATGCGTCAACGGTCCGGGCACTACGGTAAAAGGACGCACTGTCGGGAAAAGGCTGGATGTCTTGTCGGCCTTATCCTCACCCGTCATCCCTGAGCCGGCTGAAACGGTCGGGATGCGCATGCAGATCGAGATCATCCCGCCGGACGAGCAGCGGCCGTCGGAAACCCTGATTCGGGAGGCGTTGCAGCGGGTCGGCAAAACGAGTGCTGCGGATGAAATGAACTGTGGCGGATGCGGTTACGAGTCGTGTCGCGAATTTGCAGTGGCGCTGATACACCTCAAGGCGGAACCCGCGATGTGTGTATCGTATATGCGGCGTCTTGCCCAGAACAAAGCCAGTGCCCTGATTCATGCGATGCCCGCCGGTGTGGTTATTGCCGACGAGAAACTGCGGATTGTCGAATGCAACCGGGCCTTCGCGGAACTCAGCGGCTCCGAGGGAATCATTGTCTATGATGCTTGCCCGGGCCTGAAAGGCGTTGCGCTGGAGAAGATGCTGAAGGAGACGGCACTTTTCCGGCATGTCCTGAAGAGCGGCCAAGCGATCGCGCACCGGGATGTCCGCATCGGGACACGGCTGTGCCAGGTGACAATTTTCACCGTGGAACCACAAAGGCTCATCGGTGCGGTGCTCGCGGATGTTACCCAGCCCGCGATCCAAAGGGGACAAGTCATCCGCAAGGCGCAGGATGTGATCCGTAAAAACCTGGCAACCGTACAGCAGATAGCCTGTCTGCTCGGCGAAAACGCGGCCGAATCAGAAATGATCCTGAGTTCGATCATTACCTCGTTCTCGCATGACGGCACCATGGAGAAACTCGATGAACCTACCTGAACCCTGTTTTCTTGAAATTGAAAGCCGCCAGTTATGCAAGGCTGGTCAAAACGTGTGTGGCGACGTGTTTACATCGCGGCGTATGACTCAGGAAGACCGGATTGTCTCGGTGCTGTCCGACGGACTCGGCAGCGGGATCAAAGCGGGCGTCCTGGCGAGACTGACGGCAACGTTTGCCGGCCGGTGCGTCGCGGGTAGTCTGGAAGCGCGCAAGACCGCGGAATTGATCATGGCTATCCTGCCGATCTGTCGTGAACGCCGGATTGCCTACTCGACCTTCACGATTGCCGACGTGGGCCGCGATGGAACGGCGGTGCTGGTCGAATTCGGGAATCCACCCGCGCTCTGGATGCGGGACGGAAAGTCGCTGGATATTCCGCGCCAGGTATTCAGCCTGACACGACCGGATGGGGTGAAGGACAAAATGTGGTTTAGCCGTTTCAACGCCGGTAAAGGCGACCGGATGGTGCTTTTTTCCGATGGTGTTACCCAGGCCGGCATGGGACAAATCGACACACCGCTGGGCTGGGGAAACGAGAACGCGGCTCAAACGGTTGCCGCGTTCCTGCGAGAACAACCCGGGACGTCAGCCCGGCAGCTGGTCGACGCGATATTGAACCGCGCACTCCAGCGCGACCAGGGCGTCGCAAAGGATGACATGACTTGCGGCGTGATTGCGTTACGCAAACCACGGCATCTCCTGGTGGTTACGGGACCTCCCATGGCTCCCGAACGCGACCGGGAAATGGCATGCTGCATGGATGAATTCGATGGACGCCGGATCGTGTGCGGCGGCACGACAAGTTCCCTCGTCGCGAGGGAACTTAAAAGATCGGTCCATCTCCGACTGGATGATATCGACCCAGAAATCCCTCCACCATGCCGCATGCAGGGAGTGGACCTTGTCACCGAAGGAACGCTGACCCTGGCAGAAGTCGTGCGCTTACTGGAAACACCCGACGAGATTGCGCGATCCCGGCCGCATGCCGCGCGGGAAGCCGTGGAACTCCTTTTGGACAGCGATGTGATTCACTTTCTGGTCGGCACACGGATCAACGAAGCGCATCAGGATCCCAATGTTCCCGTCGACCTTGATATCCGGCGCAACATCGTCAAACGCATACGTCATGCACTGGAACATACCTTCCTCAAGGAAACTCACTTGCGGTATATCTGATGGCGCTTCCGGGTTTTCGCGGGGAATTGCCATTTGCCTTTGCGGGTGACGTTTTGCTAAAAAAGGCATTGAATAATTGCTGTGGAATGATATGATGGTTGCTCCAGTAATCGACCTGACGTCTGCCTTCCGTTAAAGGCGCACGCCGAGATACGCGGCGCGGGGCGCAGCGAAAGTCGCCATGGGCGCAGGAGAATCGCAAAGGAAAATATCTATGACTGAAAGCGGCCACTTTTTGCCCGGCGACGATGCCCGGACATTTGAACAGACCAATCCCCGGACCGTGCGACCATGGCAGCTCTACTTGATGAATGAGCACCAGTTGACACAGATCGATACCTTTGCATCGGGTATTTGCCGTTATTGGGATGATGACGGCAAGGATTGCCTGGTTCTGGATGCACCGTATCGCGTGGTTGCCTTGCGCGAACCGGACGGCGCGATCTGGTCTCCCGCCATTACGCCATCACGGACGCTGCCGGACGACTGGTCGGTCCGGTTTAATCCTGCTTGGTGGCGCGCCCAAGGTACGCGCAATGGCTGCGAGGTCAGTTGGCGTATTGCGGTGCCGGTTGACGAAGCCGTCGAGCTTTGGACCTTGACCGTCCGCAATACATCCGCACAACCGATGACGCGTGACGCGTTTGTCTATGCTCCCTACGCATTGGGTGGCTATTGCATTAACCTGTATCGGTTCTATACGTATAACACGTGTTTTGTGCGTGGTCACCAAACCCTTGATGGACGAGCGTTATGGATCGAAAACCGTGTGCCTAATCTGCCGCACAATCGGTTTAACGGGTTTATGGCCGCGGATACCGTGCCTGACTCATTCGATACGGCTCGCGAAGTCTTTCTGGGGCCTTCGAACAGTGTTTTTGCCGCCGATGCCTTTGCGAACGGGCGTTGTTCCGATAGCCTGGCATACATGGGGGAGACGTGCGCCGCCATGCATTTTTCAATTAATCTTGAACCAGGCGCCGAACGGGTCGTCCAATTTATCGTCGGCGCAACGACCGGACCGGATCATATTGCCGCGTTATCCCGGCGGTTTCTGTCTCCCGGTGGCGTTGACCAAGCCGTCGCGGATGTGAATGCGGCGCGCAGCCGCGAACGTGGCGTCTCGCATTTGGTCAGCGAACATCCCGGTTTGGATGCCCTGGCCGGTAGTTGGGGTAAATGCCAGAACCGGCTGGGCGTGTTGCACCGCAAAGGGTTTCGCGATGTTTTGCAGGATTCCTCCGGAATGACGGTATACGACGTTCAACGTGCCGGGGAAGGGTTGGAAGAGGTGCTGGCGCAGCAACGCGCGGACGGTTCGGGGATTCGGGCTTGGAAACCGTTCCGCGATGATATGCCCTACAGCGACGGACCTTACTGGTTGACGTTGGCGATCACGACATGGCTGCGCGAAACAGGTGACCTTGCCTTTCTTGACGGAACCCTGCCGTTTATGGACGGTTCGCCGGCGTCGGTTTGGGAACATATGCTGCGCGGCGCGCAATACCTGTACGGCGATCGTAACGCGCGCGGGTTGTGCCGTATTCGTTTTGCCGATTGGAACGACGGTTTGGACGGCGTGGGCCGCAAGGGTGAGGGCGATAGTACCATGGTGACCATGAGCCTGGCGCTGGCGCTTCGGGAGTTACGATGCCTTGCCGACGTAACCGGGCGCGATCTGCCGTTTGACGAAAAGGCGATGATCGCGGCACTGATCGAGGCTCTCGAAACGCAGGCATGGACCGGCGACTATTATATCCGCGGCTATCGCGACGACGGTCGTCCCTATGGCGCACCGCAAAACGCCTGCGGCAGTCTGTATCTCAATCCCCAGGTATGGGCAATACTCGCCGAAACCGCGCCGCGCGAACGCTGGCCGGGTTTGATCGATGTGGTCATGCGTGAACTGGCTAAACCTGACGGCGTCCGATTGTTTCGCCCGGCGTATACGGAATACGATCCGCTGATCGGACGCGTCAGCGGTACGTTGCCCGGCGTGTACGAAAACGGCGCATCCTATAACCATGCGGCAGCCTTCTTTCTACATGCGTTACTGCACGCCGGTCGCGCCGATCTGGCCTGGGAACAACTGGATATCATGTTGCCCGACAGCAAGGCAAACCCCAGCGATCGCAGCGGCGCGGAACCATACGTGCTGACCAATTGTATCCTGGGTGAACAGGCGCAACGCCGTGCCGGCACCGCCTATGGCGGATGGTGGACCGGAACCGCCGCCTGGGTACTGCGCCTGATTCATAACGGATTCAGCGGTCTGGAACCCGATTATGACGGAATGCATGTCCGTCCCGAACGTGTGCCGGCCGCCATGCGTCCAAAACGCTATCAACGCCTGTACCGGGGGACACGTATTGTGGTGAATTATCGACCTGGGCCGGAAGCCGCCGCGCAATTGGACGGCGAACCGCTGGATCCCCGGCATCCGTTACCGCACCGGCCCGGCCAAGAATTGTCCGTCGATCTCGTGTACACGGCGAAATGATTCGATCGAGACGCAAATCAAAAATGCAAGCGTTCACGGTTCAAGGTTCACGGTTCACGGTTGAAGAAAAGCAGCATATGACAATCTAATTGAGCGCTTGAAAACATCAAAATTGATGGCAATCTTGGCCGGAAACAAACAAAAAACTGTACTATCCTGACGCGGAATTGACTGTATTTTACGAAAACTCCGAAAAAACCTCTGAACATCTGAACCGTTGAACCGTGAACGGTTACTAAAAAATCAACGTTTGATTTTTTTTTCAATTTTGCGAGGGGTTGACCCCGCGACGCATTTTTTGTATAGTGATTCGTTTTAGCGGAGTTTTCAATGACTTTCGATATCGACGTTTTTTGCGTTGAGAACTGTCCGGACGGGGAATAGATCATGTTGAAATTCAAGAGCAAGAGACGTTCGGTGTTCCGTGGAATGCTGGTTCTGGGACTGTGTCTGACGACGTTGCGGTCGGTCGGGTCGGCCGCGATGGAGAATCCAGTTGCTTCGGAACCACAAGAGACTATTTCGTTGCGCATGCAGACGTTGCCCAGCCCGATTGATACGGGTATCCGTGCGCAGGTCATGCGGATGATCATCCGTGAGTTCGTGGCCGAATATCCGCAATATAGTCTCGAACCGTTTACATTTCCCGCCATAGAAGGCATGGCCATGGATCAGGGACCATTGATGTCGATTGCCACCGGTGTGCCGCCGCATGGGATGTACGTCAATTTCCGCATGTCATCAAGCTATATCAACCATGGATTCCTAGTGCCGCTGGAGATTTTGCTGGCCCGTATTAAGAGCGATAACCCGCTGACACGCGAAACCGACGAACGCGGCAACTGGCTGGCCGATCCCACCGAGCCGGAAATTCAGCGCGCGTTGGAATTGATCCGCGAACGTGTCGTTCAGGCCGCTTGGCCGGTGGTCTATCGCAGCGCCGATACGGACCGGGCGGGCGTTCCCAAAGGAGATCATGTATGGGCGTTGCCTTATCGTCATCTTGTGATGGCCATGCTTTATCGCAAGGACGTCTTTAATGAAGCCGGCCTCGACCCTGAACGACCCCCGCGGAATTGGGCTGAGTTTCTGGAATATTCCCGAATAATCCGTTCGTTGCCCGGGAAACACGGGTTTATGTACGGTACCGGTCCGGTGGTCAGTTGGTGGACATACAGTTTCATGGTTTCCAATGGTGTCCGTTATATGGAGTTGGATGAACGCGGTCGCTGGCGCGCGGCCTTCAATACGCCGGAAGCCGCGGAAGCCATATATTACCTGCTGCAATTGACGCGAGAATCGTTCGAGACCGAAGATGGACGTATCCTGACCGGCGCCGCCTTCGCCCCTCTCGGTGGCGGGCGCGAGATGAACATGCGCTGGGATCGCGGCGATATCGGAATGCGCTTCAGTTATCTATCCTTTGAAGACGGACTTGATATCAATCCGGCTCTGGTGGGCGTTGCGCCGACGCCGGAATCCCACCGGGGAGGAAGCGCCAGCGAACTGAATTGCGGTATGCTTGGCGTTTTCGCCGATTCTCCGCCAGAAAAACAGCTCGGTGTGATGCGGTATATCTGGTTTCTGACCGGTGATCACGCCCAGGAAATCCATACCCGCTCGTATGTCGATGCCGGCTATGGAACCTTTTTGGATCCCGATCAATTGGAACGCTTCGGCTATGACGATGTCCTGCGACAGGTGCCCGAAGCATGGAAAAGCACGGTGGCGGAGGCGTTCGAGAGCGGTATTCCGGAACCCTACGGGCGCAATACGCAAATGATTTATCAATATGTGTCGGATCCCATCAACTGGGCGCTCGAACGACCGGAATTACTGGATCTGCCCGAGGAAGAAGCGCTTGCCCGTATCCAGGCCGAACTTAATAGCGCGGCTGAACGCGTCGACCGCTTCATGCTCGGCGAATTATCGGATCGCGACTGGATGATCCGCCGGATTGCCGGCGGATTGGTGCTTTTACTGATTATCGCAATTTTCGTGGTCACGATCACTTGGGTGTGGCGTTCGTTTTCGCTTCAGGAAAAAAATCTGGGCGATCGTCCCTCGTTCAGTAAAATGCGCTACGCTTATTTGATGATCCTGCCGGGATTGCTGCTGATCCTGTTCGTATCCTACTTGCCACTGGTGCTGGGGATTCCGCTGGCCTTGTTCGATTACCAGTTGGTCCTGGAAAGCCAGTTTGTCGGCTTGGATAATTTCGCGACGATTTTGTGGGATCCGCGGTTCTGGGCTTCGATGGTGCGTACCTTCTATTATGTGCTACTGGTACTCGGACTGGGTTTCTGGCCGCCCATTCTGGTTGCCATCCTGCTGGACGAAGTGCCGACGCAGACTCTAAAATACATTTTCCGGACCATTTTCTATCTGCCTACAATTGTCAGCGGGATTATCATGGTCTTTCTGTGGCGCGAATTTTACGAGCCATCGGAGTCCGGTTTCCTGAACCAGATCATTATGTCGGTCAACAATCTCGGTCCCGTTGGCGGTACGGTCCTGAAACTGGGGTTGCTGGGTTGCTGGCTGTCATTGGTTGCGTTTATTTTTTCATGCGCCGTAAAACTCAAGGAATTGAGCTGGCCCGTACGCGCCGCCGTGGGTGGATTTGCGCTCGCATTGCTCAGCGTCACCCTGTGGCCGTTGGTACGCGCTTATATCGGGCCGGACGAATTGGTGATCACGGCCCAGGCATTGGATCCCGCCAAGGTGAGCGGATGGTCCGGATTACGCACGTATCTCTCCGAATTGATCGGTCCTTTCAATGTCGAACCGCTGGGTTGGATCGAAGATCCGGGAATGGCCATGATTTCGGTTGTCATCCCGATGGTATGGGCATCCGCCGGTCCCGGTTGCATCATTTATCTTGCGGCGCTGAAAACCGTGCCGGAGGACTTGGTTGAAGCGGCGACGATTGACGGCGCCGGCATCATTCAGAGAATCAGTTATATTACGCTGCCTCGCGTTAAATTCCTGATCATGATCCAGTTGATGGGAGCCGCCATCGGGGCATTCAAAGGCGGTACGAATTTCATCATGGTGATGACGGGCGGCGGTCCCAGCGGGGCGACACGCACCATGGGACTGGACATTTTCCAACGGGCTTGGATGGAATTGAATTTCAGCGCCGGCGCCGCGATGGGCTGGGTTCTGGGTGGTCTGGTGATTATAATGACCTGCCAGCATTTGCGCCGTATGTCGCGGGCGACCTTTACCACCGCCGCGCAGGCCGAAGCCAAAAACAACAATTGATTTTTTTGGTTGCTTCCGTTCGGAACGGGAGCGTGAACGAATTGCACGAATAATTAAGGACGGGTAACCGATGTCAATTTTAACCAAAGTCGAAGCCAAAGGCTGGCGCGGCCGTTTGTTTCTTTCCGGGGTAACGCTGACACTGATTATTGGCGGCGCGACCATGTTGTATCCGTTCATGTTGATGGTGTCCGGCGCCATGCGCAGCGATATGGACTCGTCCGATATGGGAATGGTGCCGTTGTATCTGGTTGATGACGCGGAACTGATCGGTAAATTCCTCGAGACGAAGTACAACTATGACCCTAACATGATGAATCGTTACCGGCAGGGTCGCGATTACAGTTTTCGAGATGCACGGATTCCTGAAACACTCAACGATCAGGCCATTGCCGATTTGAAACGTTTTTTCGACGAGATCGATTTACCCGATCACTGGCAGGTGCTGGGCGGTACCGAGCTGCGGCAGAGTATTTCCTGCGAAAATCACCGCCGCTTGGTTATGAAACTGCGGGAAAAATTCGACGATGATCTGGTCGCTTTCAACGCTGAATTGGGAGCGCCGGTCAGGTCGTGGTGGCTGATCAGCGTTCGTCTGCCGCGCTGGACGGAGTTTCGCGCCTCGATGCCGGATACAGCGCTGCATAAAGCCTATTTCGAGCTCATGCGCGAAAGCGACATCGCGGAACGCGCGTTGGTTAATCTTTCGGGACTGTTTCTGGAAAACGTCGTCTACCCGGGTTATGGACGTGATAACGTGGCCTACTTCAGCGAGAAACACAGCCTTGATATTACCGATTACTCACAGTTCTCGCTCCCCAGGCGCGTGCCGCCGGCGGAACAGGAATTGTTTCGCAAATATTGGATCGATTTTCTGTTCGACGATTACCTGAATATGTCGTTTATCCGCAGCGATGCCACGGATGAAGAATACCAGGTGTTTCTTGAAGAACGTTTCGGAACGATCGAAAATTTACGACGCTACTGGCGCGACATCGATTACGCGACGTTCAGCGATATCCGTTTGCCGGACGACAAGCAATGGATCCCGGATTTCAAGCGCAGCGCCTACCAGGCGTTTCTGGAACGACTGCCGCTCGAATCTTTGCGACTGGTAGGCCCCGAGTTTGCCTGGCGCGATTTTCTCGCGCAACACTACGGAGACGTCGAAAACGCCGCCCGTGCCCACAACGTGGATTACCGCACTTGGGATGATTGCAGACCGCCTATGGATCAGGTCGAAACCCGGTACGTTCTCGAAAATTCGCGTATGTTGCGCAGCCGTTTCGCGGGGCGTAATTTCCGGTTGGTGGGCCGGCAAATGTTCGTGCAGGGTCGGCCGTTTTTGAATACGGTCATTTACGTCAGCTTGGCGCTGCTGTTCGCGTTGACATTGCAACCGCTCGTCGCCTATGCGCTCTCGCGTTTCCAGCCGCCGGGAACTTGGAAAATTATTTTTATTTTCGTCGCGACAATGGCTTTCCCGCCCATGGTGGGAATGATCCCGCAATTCTTGATCATCCAGCGACTGAATCTGCTTAACACTTTTATCGCACTGGTACTGCCCCTGACCATTAACGGCATGCTGATTTTCCTGCTTAAAGGTTTTTTCGATTCGATTCCCAAAGATCTCTATGACGCCGCCGTGATTGACGGCGCAAGCGAGTTCCGGATTTTCTGGCAGATTACCATGGCCATGAGCACGCCGATTCTGGCCGTTGTCGCCCTGCAAACCTTTTCCGGCGCATGGATGGCATTCATGTATCCGTTGATTGTTTGTCCCGACGAAAGCATGCACGTACTGGCTGTTTGGTTACAACAATTTCAACAACAGGCTCCCGGTACGGCGGTCTTTGCATCCATCATTATTGCCAGCGTACCATCGTTGCTGATTTTCTTGTTCGCGCAACGCACCATCATGCGCGGCATCGCCGTGCCTTCCGAAAAATAGGACCAATATATTTTATCATGAGTGACTTAATCCGGCGTGTCTGCCATAAAAAAAGAAAACGTTTTGATGCCTGCCTGTTCATTCACCCTCTCCCGCCGGGAGAGGGCCGGGGGGAGGGTTGGCGAAGCCATTAGGAGTTATTGATCATGGCAAAAGTGGAACTGAAAGATCTGACCAAAATGTATGACAATGCGGTCATGGCGGTCGATCGTATTAACCTGTCTATCAAGGACCGCGAGTTTATGGTGCTGGTCGGACCCTCCGGCTGTGGAAAATCCACGACATTGCGCATGATCGCCGGTCTCGAGGAAATCACCTCCGGCAACGTTACCATTGGCGACCGCATTGTTAACGATGTGCCGCCGAAACATCGCGACATTGCAATGGTATTCCAGAATTATGCGCTTTATCCGCACATGAGCGTTTACGATAATCTGGCGTTCGGTCTGAAACTCCGCAAATACAAGAAACCCGAAATCGAGCGTCTGGTTCGTGAAGCCGCCGATATTCTTGGGATCGGTGAATTGCTGGCCCGTAAACCCAAGGCGCTTTCCGGCGGGCAACGACAACGGGTGGCCGTCGGACGTGCCATCGTGCGTAAACCCAAGGCGTTTCTGTTCGATGAACCATTGAGTAATCTCGATGCAAAAATGCGCGTGCAAATGCGTACGGAAATCAGTAAATTGCATCACCGTTTGGAATCCACCATGATTTATGTAACGCACGATCAGGTCGAGGCCATGACGATGGGCGACCGTATTTGCGTTATGAAAGACGGACTGATTCAGCAGGTCGACGATCCGTTGACCTTGTACGATCGACCGCTTAATCTTTTTGTAGCCGGTTTTATCGGGACGCCGCCAATGAATATTTTCAAAGGCCGTCTTGAACGCCAGGGAAACACATTCCAGTTCCTCGGACAGAATGATGGCGCAATCAAGCTTGCGCTTCCATCCGAATGGGAAAAATCACTGGCGCCGTATGACGGTAAACCGGTTTACTTTGGCGCCCGGCCCGAGGATATCGGTTCGCGTCAAACTGAAGAACGTGAGTCTTTGCCCGTGATTCCCGCCACCGTGGAGGTAGTCGAGCCGATGGGATGCGAAACCTATCTCTATCTGAAAAGCGGCGAGGCGCCGTTCATTGCCCGCGTCGAATCGCATATGCGGGTTGCCGTTGGCAATACGTTGGATTTACCGGTTATGATCGAAAAATCGCACCTGTTCGACGCTGAAAGCGAACAGTTGATCGTTTGATCCGGCGCCCGAAAATCGGTTCGTTGACGTCGTCGGAGCCGATTTTGAAAAGCGCCCGAGACGTTGTGCCGGAAAACGATGAATGACATCGCCCCCTGCTATCATGGCGGACCGACCCGATAGTATCGATTTGCAAGACAGAATAATTTCCAGTATTTCCGATGGCGGCCTGTGGAAGGCTCCCTTGCATGTCTTCGAGCGCTTGACGTCTACCAATACCGGGCTTTTGGAACGAGGGAATGCCTGTGTACATGGCGAAACCTTACGCGCTCTGTCACAGTCGGAGGGTAGGGGACGTAACGGTCGATCGTGGTTTTCCCGTCGTGAGATGAGTCTGACGTTTTCCACGGCCTTTAGACGCGCGGACTGCGCGCTCGGTCCCGAATATCAGGGAACGGTCGCCGCGCTGGCGTTGGCACGGTTCATGGAAGATAACGACGTGATTCCCCTCTTGAAATGGCCTAACGATGTCCTGGTTAACGACCTTAAAATTGCCGGGATTCTCGCGGAATCGCGTTCGGACGCGCCGGATGTCGTTGTGGTGGGGGTCGGATGCAATATCAACCAAACCTCCGCTGATTTCGTCGCCGTCGAATTGGAGCGCACCGCTGTATCGCTGGCTATGCTGACCGGCCGACATCACGACCTCGATACGGTATTTATCGATATCCTGTCAATCTGGCAACGGACCGCTGATGAAATGAACCGTGCGGGATTATCCGCCCTGGCAGCCGAATGGCAACGGCGTGATGCCCTGCGTGGCCGAAATATCGTCGCTGATGTCGGTGGCCGTTCAATCCGGGGTATGGCGCTTGGTGTCAACGATCAACTTGAACTGGCGATACGTGACGACCAGGGTGTCACCCGCGTACTGCGCAGCGGGGAAGTGACACATATCGGACCGTTGTCCTGAGGCCATGTCTGAGAACACGGGAAACGGTGGACGACGACGGCGACGACTACGGAAAGCGCCGATTACGATAAGAGGAATCCCAAATCAGCTTGCCCTCCGTAGCCCGCAGGGCGAAGGATGGTCTACCGTAGTCGTCGCCCGTAATCGTGATCCGTAATCGTACTCCGTTTTTTTCCGGAATCGCACGACGATAACGCGGCACGATTACGCAACACGATTGC
>PWZG01000121.1 GCA_003567575.1 PVC group bacterium
CGTTCTTCCTGAACCAGCGCCGTCTCGGGATTATCCAGATTGACAATAATATTGTCACGATCCGGCAACGCCACCAGGCGGAGTCGCGCGGCCGCCTCTTGCGGGTTGAAGAATCCAAAGAAGATCGCCAATGTTGTCAGCATTATGAAAATTGTCGTGATTTGTTTCATGATTTTCATCTCCTTAAGGTTATCAAATACTTCCGTGTTTTGAAAATGCGGCTTAGCGCTGATCCTGACGTTCGCCGCGATACAAGCGAATGGTATAACGTAATGTCTCGCTGGTATGCGGTTCCAAGGTCAATCGGTATTCGAACGTATCCACAGCGATCCTATCCGGATCGGCGGGTCCGGCATGGTTGTCGATCTGCCAGAATTGTGTATCGATATTGCGCCGGATTTCAATCCTTGCGGGCCGGCGCGAAAGGTTGCGCACGGTCAGCTCGTAGGTTCGCACCTCGTCAAACCCGACGATATCGCCGGTATCGTTGAAAACGAAGTTTTCCTTGGCAAAAGTCATCAGCACCGGCTCCACCCGGACCTCGCGTGCAACGCCAAGATTGAGTTCCACGTCCTGGCCAACCGGAATGTAACGGGTATCATCCGCGCCAAGGTAATGAAGATGGTCGGCGTTTTCGGCATGCCGGAAGACGTTGATCCTTCCATCCGGCAACGGCGTATCCCCCAAGTTATGGTCCTCGTCGTTTTTGAAGTGCAGAAAACGGATCGTATGCTCGCCGTAACGTTCCTCCTCGAACTTGTACAGGTTCATGACCGGCACATCGTCCGCCTCGAACGAACGCAAGCGTTTCGACCAGCCGTCGGGAATGGTTTCGCGACCTTCGATCGTATACAGAAAATATTCCGAAATCCCTTCTTTGACGATTTCCTTCGGCGCCACGCCTTCCGCAATCATTAAGGCATCGACCACTACCAGGGATTCGCGCCGCCGCATGGCTTGCGGACGCGGGATGTGCGGCGGATCCGGAACGCCGGCGTACGGATCCGGGCGTTTGGCCAGATCGGCGATTTTGTCGAGGAGATTGATTTCTCCAACGACTAACCGTACCTGCGCGTTTTCATAGGTTTCCCCTGACCTATTGGTCACCTTCACGTAACCGTCGAGTTGCATGCGGGACTCGTCATCGGAAAGGGTCGCGATATAATATGCATCCCAGGAAAGGCCGGAAGTGAAAAAGGTGATTTCCATGGGGACTTCCCCATCGATTTCCGAGTGAATGTTCCAAATCCCCACATTGCGTACGCGCGGCGGATAACTGATTTCCTGGACATATATGTCCCCCACATGGGCACGCGGTATCATATCGAGACTGGTCGGGTCAATCAACGTTCCACTCCATGAAAACTGCAAGCGGTTATCGCCCCTGACCAGGGTCAGTGGACGCCGATCCCGTGCCAGCGTCAAGTCGGCGCTGTTGTAGATGGTCAATTGAACGGTTTCCCGTTCCGGCAACGTCACCAGATCGATTTTAGCGATCGCGGACGGCACGTGCGCCATGACCGCGATGACCATCAGCCAGGCAAAACGTTTTCTCCATTGATTCATGCTTTTCCTCCTTGTATTGGGTTGCTCTTCCATAATAATATAATTCTTGACCCTTTTCGACCTTTATTTCGGTCTTTCCCCATATATGACGCTCGAACAATACGATTTGTTCCCGCGAAACAAGGAAAGTATGCAGTTTCCGCACGATGATTCGTTAGTTTCTGCGAGAATTCATTGCTTTTGCCGGGGAATTATGGTAGCAATATCGTTTTCACGAAAGGAGTTGCGACAATGAAAAATAAATGGATTGGACTGGCGGTCGCGGTCATCATGTGCGGAGGCCATGCAAGGGCGGATTACGCGGGGATTGCGGTTCATGAAACGGCTGGGCTGGACCGAACGTTCTGGCCTGTTCAGGTAGGCGTCACCGTGCCAATGGATGCCTCCGCCGATTCACTCATTCTCGCGCAAGTTAATCAAGACGGTTCCCTGCAAGAGGTGACGTTCCAACTGATTCATGAGCTGGATTATCACGGTTTGGACGAGCGCTGGCGCCAATTGCGGGATATCAAATCGTTTGAAATCGCCTTCGTGACGCAACTACCGGCCCATGCAGAGCTTGATTTCCGCCTTTACTATAACCCGCCGGAGCAGGAGATGACTCCCGCCGCGGAGTCTCCCACGCTTACGGTTGAGACAGGGGAAGGATTTGCGCGCACGGTGGATACCGGCGCGGCACGCTTCACGTTCCATCCCGCTTCGGGCCAGTTACTTACCTATGAGCTTGCCGACACCGGGTTTACTCCTCGATTTTACCGTAGTGAACGAACCGAACCCGTACATGGAAGCGGCGACCTGCGCACCTCCCGGAATAATGTGCGCGCCTGGAACCATGAAGACGAAACACACGGTCTGAGCCACGAGGAATCGATCGGTCCCATCACCTGGCAAACGGTACGCAGCGGATACATGCCCCATTCGGACCGGCAGATCGAGGTGAACGTGACCTATATCGCCTTTGCAGGCATGCCGTTTATCATCACATCCAGCCACATTCCCTTCCAATCGGACCAGGCCGTGAGCGCGCTGCGCAAGAACCAGCTCGTGTTCAGCCGTGGACATCATACGCACGGGGTTTATATGACCCGCGCGGGAACGATCGATGCAATTCGCGCCTATGATCCGGACCATCCGGATACTCATTTCGGCGACCTGGGTGTCGGATCGCTCCCGCCCGATCTCCCGTTGATCGGAATGATTCACGAGAACCGTGGCTACGGCATCGGCCTGGTCACGCTCGACCGGGCCAATCTACGCAGCCGGCGCCCGCTCTCCCTGCCGGACGGCGGCGCCTATTATCATTTCCTTGATTCCAGCCTACACGGCATCGGCAATCCCAGAAATTTTTTCTATCTGGTTCGTTATGAAGCATATCAAGGCGAACATCGGCTGGTGGTTCCGGCGGGATCGGTTTTCTCCTCTACCACGGCGATCCTTGCCTACCCGGTGGGAGCCCCCGAAGACGGCGCTCGCTTTGATGAATTGACGCAGTGGGTCCACATGCTGAGGAATCCGCCGCGGATTTATGCAAAGGGACAATGATGCGACGCACAGGCAGTCCGCCAACGCATCCGTTCTTCAAGTGGTAGTCAATGCATCGCAATTAACGTACACTACACTAGCACGTCACGGTCAGCGATTGCCCCGGCGTCGCTCGAATGGTTTTCGATAAAGGTCCCCTCCGGAGCACGACCGCGATGTCGGCTGTGGACCGGACCATCACCTTGGCCGGATCCTGTTCGGTATCGCGATGTGCGCATGCCAACTCAATCCGTCCCTTCGAACCGAGCGGCAGATTGGAGATACCGTGTTCTTCCGTCAACCGGATGTCCCAGGTCAGCGTCCGCAACGACATATCCAGATCGATGCCGAGAATGTTTTCGATCAGCATCGCGGTGGGACCAATAGCCGACCAACCCACGAAGTCCGGGCGGACGGATTGCATGGAATGCGCCCGAATTCCCGGTCGGTTGGTCTCGGGACTATAACATTCCCACAGTGTCGGCGGATCGACGGCGCGGTAGGTCGCAGCAAGCGCCTCGATATATTTTCGGGCGATGACGTGGGCCACGTCGCCCTTCCCATGCAGCATGAGGCCACGCATCACCATGTAGTTGGTGGGTGCCCAGACGCCGCCATTCCAGTACCGCCCGTCGGGGTCGTAATTGATGTCGTCAGCGGACAGGCTGGGAACGGGTGTCGGCCGGTTGAACGCGGTTTTGTCTTCAAGATGGCCGACAAGCGCTTGAAGCCGTTCGGGCGGGCAGATACCTGCCAGAATGGGCCAGAAACCGGCCACGGTCTTGTGCGCGACGAAATTCGTGGGGATTTGCCGGTCGTGATAGAACGCCGTTTTATCGCACCACAATTCAGAATTAATCAACGCGCCAAGCCGTTCGGCCCGACGGCGCCAAGCTTCCGCTTGGTCCCGGTCACCGAGATGGTCGCGGATTCGGGCCAGACAGGCGAACGAAAGCGCCATCTGCGCCGAAAGATCTATCCAATCGAAATATTGACCCGCGCCGATCCGGCGCGGTGTACGCGGGGCGTCGTCCATACCTGACGAACCGCAATCCTTGAAAAAATAAAGGCGGTACGAGGGCAACGACGCCAAATCACCGTCCCCCGTGGGACGCCTCAATACGGCGCGGCGGAAATGCGGCTCGTTGCGGCGATTCGCGTCGATCCAGTTCATGTGCCGCTCGATTCGGGGTGCGACGCGCGCCAACCGCGAGTCGTCGCCGGTGGTCCGGTAATATTCCCATTCCGTCCAAGCGAACAGGGGCGGGTTGATGCGGTCGGGAAACCGTTCTTCTCCGGTATCCATATTGTAGGTCATGCCAATGTAGCCGTCGTCCCGCTGCAAGTCATAAAAATTATCCAGTCCGTTAATGCCGGGAAACCCATCGCCGCCATAGCGCGCATACAGGGCGACAAAACAGGTGTCCCAGACCCATTCCAGGTTCATGTCGAGGCCGAAGCCTATATCCATGTAACGACGTTTAGCGGACTGCCGCAGACTTTTACCCGCAAGTGACCAGGCGAAATCATAAAGTTCCACCCACTCGGGATGGGTCGCCAGTAGCGGACGGGGAAGACAGGCGAGATTCGCGTCGAATTCGCCGGTTGAATCTTGGTTCATGATGGCTTTCCTTAAGATAGCGTTTCACCGCAACATAAACAGGGTTCCCCTTCTAACATAGAATCCGAAACTCCCGGGCTCGGCCTGCACCCCTCCGGATGCAACTTGGAGGTCGCCATCGAAAGAAGGA
>PWZG01000162.1 GCA_003567575.1 PVC group bacterium
CAGATTTTTCTTTGCTGACCTCTGACCTCCGACCTCTGACCTCTTGCCCGACACCATCCATGGCTCCGCGTCATTTTTCTTGTTTTTTTACGCAACCATGCTTGAATAAGGCACTAAAGTCCTGCCGTTTCTTGAAAAGCACGGGGTTTAACCTAACCTTGAGAAAAATTACGCATGCAATTGTTGCCTGAACCGAAAAATATTATGAATCCGGCACGCTGGTTTTTAATGGCGGCGATTGCCGGAATGGGTATTGTGTTGTTCCACTTCCAGGGCAGCACGACCGAGACCGGCGCGTATGGCAGGTCGGCCATTACCTGGCTGGTGGCGCAATGGAATGCGCCGGGCGGCGCCGCATCGCACGGCTGGTTTATTCTGCCCGTCAGCGCGTTCATGGTCTGGCGCCGGCGGCGGGATTTGGCGGCGGCGCCGAAACGCGTCGCGTATGCCGGTTTGCTGGTTATTATTGCCGCCCTGATGCTGCATTGGGTCGGATTACGCGTACAACAATCGCGGCTGGCGCTTTTTGCGATTATCGGGTTGACGTGGGGTATCCCCTGGTTTCTTTACGGTCCCCGCGTTGCCCGTCTGCTGGCGTTCCCGTGTGCTTACCTGATCTTTGCCGTGCCGATGAATTTTCTGGAAGAACGGACGTTTGCGTTACGTCTATTGGTGAGTCGGATATCCGCGCATCTGCTTAACGGTCTGGCCCTGCCGGTACGCCGGGTGGGGACGGCCATCTATTCGTTGCGACCGGATGGTTTTCACTTCGAAGTTGCGGATCCATGCAGCGGTCTCAACTCCCTGCTGGCGTTACTGGCGTTAACCACGGCATACGCCTGGCTGACGCAGACAGGGACTTGGAAACGCTGGGTGCTGGCGTTGTCAGCCATTCCGCTGGCAGTTGCGGCCAATGTCGTGCGGATTGTCACGATTGCCCTGGTCGCCGAATATATCGATCCCCGGACCGCCTTGACATTGTACCATGACTATTCCGGGTTCATGATCTTTACCGTGGCTGTACTGCTTATGCTGGCACTCAGTGCGACGCTTAACGTTCCCTGGCTGAAAAGGATGCGACAATGGAAACAACAGGTATCAAACCGCTGCTGATTGTGCTGGCCCTTATGATCGCCACGGCCGTGGCGGCATCGCGTGTCGGAGAACCAGAGTTGGCGCCCGCCGTCGGGGTTACCCGTGCGTTGCCGCGCCAAGTCGGCCGCTTTACCGGACATGAAATGCTGTATTGCGCCGAAGCCGATTGCGCTGAAGCCTATGGCGCTGATGAATTCGACGATCACACGGTTGCCGTCTGTCCGTTGTGCGGCGGCGCCCTGGATACCATGGCGCCCATCGAACGGAGATTATTGCCTGAAGGCACCGAGATTGTCCGCGCGTTTTACCGCGATTCGAAGGGGTCATCGTTTTTCGTTTCGGTGGTTATCGGCGGCCGCGACCGCATGAGTCTGCACCGGCCGGAGAACTGTCTGCCGGGTCAGGGATTATCGATCCGCGGCAATCGTCTGCTGGATACGCCGTTGGATGAGGAAAGCATTTTGCATACCCGCTTGCTGGATGTGCGCCGCCAGGTGGGCGGTTCGGATGCGGCCGTATTCAGTCATTTTACTTACTGGTATATCGCGCCGGGACGCGAAACACCGTCGCAATGGCGTTTATACGCCTGGATGGCCGCCGACCGCTTGATCCATGCCCGCATGGATCGTTGGGCATACGTTGCAGTTGCTCACGATTACAATCCGTTACATGAAAAGGAATCGCTGGAAAAACTTCGTGAGTTTCTCGCCAACCTGCGGCCGCTCATTATCGTACCCGCCGCGATACCGGGTGCTTGAGGATGTTTTGAAACGGGATACTATGGCAACGCGGACTTGAATTTACGATGCAACGTGCTATGATCACGCCGGAAACAACCGGGATACAGCGAAGGTTGCCCTTGGCCTTCGGCAGCCAAGGCGGTTCGCCTTGCAACAAGTACCGCGAAACCGCACGTCGCGATGTGCTTCGCGGGTGTATTTCAGGACCAGATAGACAAAGGATATTGATATGACTTCAAAACGCGCGCTTATTACCGGGATCACGGGCCAAGACGGATCTTATCTTGCGGAATTCCTCCTGGCGAAAGGCTACGAGGTGTATGGCATGGTCCGCCGATCCAGCTCGGTAAGCAAAAGCCGGATCGACGGTATCTATCAGGATCCCCACCTTACGAATACCCGGTTGTTGCTTGAATACGGAGACTTGTCTGACGGACTTTCCCTGCGACGCCTTCTTTCCAAGGTACAGCCGGACGAAATTTATAATCTCGCCGCGCAATCGCATGTCCGGATCTCATTCGATCAGGTCGAATACACAGCCGATGTGACCGGGACAGGGGCGCTACGGCTTTTGGAAGCCATGCGGGATTACTGTGAATCGGCGGGAAAACCGGTCCGTTTTTACCAGGCGTCTTCCTCGGAAATGTTCGGCGCATTACCGCCGCCACAGAGCGAGACAACCCCGTTCCATCCACGCAGCCCCTACGGCGTGGCCAAAGTCGCCGCCTTCTGGAGTACCGTCAATTACCGGGAAGCCTACGGATTGCATTGCAGTAATGGGATTCTTTTTAATCATGAAAGCGAACGGCGCGGCGAAAATTTTGTCACACGCAAAATCACTCGTGCCGCCGGCCGTATCAAGGTTGGATTACAGGACAAGCTGATGCTGGGAAATCTCGACGCCAAACGCGACTGGGGACATGCCCGTGACTATGTCGAGGCCATGTGGATGATGCTCCAACAGGAACAGCCCGACGACTATGTCGTCGCTACCGGCGAAGCCCACAGTATCCGCGAATTTCTTGACGAAGTCTTTGGCTTGCTCGATCTCGACTGGCATCAGTATGTGCAAATCGATCCCTACTACTTCCGCGCCGCCGAAGTAGACTACCTCCTGGGCGACCCGTCAAAAGCACGCGAAAAACTGGGCTGGGCGCCGCGGATCGACTTCCGCGAACTCGCGCGCCTTATGACCGAACACGATTTGGATCTGGCGCGCCGCGAAGCCCATGCCGCCGAATTTCAGGCATCGCAAATAAATACGCGACAAGGAGATACAGTATGAGCCGATTTTGGAATAATCAGCGTGTCATCGTTACCGGCGGCGCCGGATTCCTGGGATCTTTCGTCGTGGATGCACTCAAACAAAACGATGCAGCCGAAGTTTTGGTTCCGCGTAGCGCCGATTATGATTTGCGTGACGTAACGCATATTCGACGATTACTCTCCGAAACGCGCCCCCATCTTGTGATCCATCTTGCCGCCAAAGTCGGTGGTATCGGCGCGAACAGTGAACATCCCGGCGAATTCTTCTACGACAACTTGATGATGGGGGTTCAATTGGTCCACGAATGCTGGAAGGCAGGGGTAGGGAAAATGGTGCTTTCAGGCACGATATGCGCCTATCCCAAGTTTACGCCGGTACCCTTCCGCGAAGACGATTTGTGGAACGGATATCCCGAGGAAACCAATGCGCCTTACGGACTGGCAAAAAAAATGCTGCTGGTTCAATCGCAAGCGTACCGCCAGGAATACGGTTATAACTCGGTTTTTTTGTTGCCGGTCAACCTGTATGGACCGCGCGACAATTTCGATCCGGCCAGTTCGCATGTTATTCCGGCACTGATAAAAAAATGCGTGGAAGCGCGCGAGCGTGGCGATCCTTTTATCGAAGCTTGGGGCGACGGCACGCCCACCCGCGAATTCCTGTATGTCGAAGACGCGGCACGCGCATTTCTGCTGGCCGCCGAACATTACCATAGCAGCGAACCGGTCAATGTCGGCAGCGCTTACGAAATATCCATCAAGGATCTGACCGAAACCATTGCCCGTCTGACAGGCTTTAAGGGCGAGATCCGATGGGATCCCGGGAAACCCAACGGGCAGCCGCGCCGCAAGCTCGATACCCGTCGCGCTGAAAAGGCATTCGGTTTCACGTCGAGCGTTCCGTTCGAAGAGGGCCTGCGTAAAACCATCGCGTGGTACGAACAAAGCAGGCCGTAACCCCTCATCTTTTCGATCTGGCGCATTGACCTGGGTTTCCCGCGTTTACCGCTCATTTCCAACAATAGTACGCTATGAGCGCAAAATCCGGTTGGATTTGCCCAAAGTGGTGCAGGCGTCCCGCCTGCTTATTAGAAAACAGGCTGAAAGCCTGTTCCCCATTCGTAACCGTTCACGGGGAATGCAACGATTGTCCGAGCCCAGTAGCTGCCGTTCTGCGGCCCGCGCAGCGGGCGAACGGCAGCATGGAGAAAGACCGGCGGCTGGATCAGGCAAACGTTGAGGACGAAGATTTTGTTACCGTTCGCCCGCTACGCGGACACTCAGAACGGCAACTACCACGGAAACCAACCCCGTGAACGGTTTCATTTTTTTAAACCTCGCCTGGTTGAGAAGACCTGAATGCGACAAAATTGTTTTTCGACAAAGGGACCCGCTTTGCGGGTTCTCTGTCACGCCTGATCTCCGTTTGTCACATCTTTGCCATAAACCTTTGGCAGCCAACGCGCTTCACGCAGCACCATCGGAGTAGTTCCCGGCAAAGGTAACGTCGGAGTTAGTTCCGATGCTAACGATACCGTCACCTTTGCCGTCAACCCCATCGATTCATTCCATTGTCGAGTGGCAACAAGTGTCGACCTATTTCAGGAGGTCGCGGGATACTGATGAGAACGACGAAGCGGGTGGTTTACTAAGGTTCCCATAATAATAACTGGGTGGCTGCTTGACTCAAGGACCTACCATAGGTTGTGGTTGGCCGCGACAGC
>PWZG01000220.1 GCA_003567575.1 PVC group bacterium
AACATTCGTAAAACGCTGGAAAAACTAAACATAACATTTTGGTCTATCTGCCCCGAAAAACCTGATTTTCGCCGCGAAAATCACGAGGCCACACTCGTTTGAGAACCCCGCGAAGCGGGGCTTTTGTCGCAAGCTTGTATCGATGCATGAATTATCTTATTGTCTCACGACGGGTTACAGGGTATAATCATTAGGTAACGCGTGGAGTGGCATGATGAAAACAGTGTTCCAACTTGAGGACGACACATGGCGGCGCCATGTAATCAAGGTGATTCGCGGACTGCGCGCGCCGAAACACAGCGGCGAATACAAAATCGCGATCATGTCCGTCAAACGCATAGTAGGCCCATCGTTCGCCGCGTTTACGGTTTGCGCCATTGTCCTCTTATTGCTGTTGACATTCGTCGCCACACAGGCGATACCGCCCGAGACCGAGGTCGAAGTGCAGGTGGTGGAAGCCGAAACAGTAGAACTGGATTTCGATGAACCAGATTTCCCCGAACCCGAGCCCCTCGACCCGTCCGAACTGGTCGATTCCTCCATTACACCGCCGGAAACGGCAAGACCGCTTTCGCCGGAGCCCGACCGCCCGACGATTGGCCCGCAAGACGACCGCGCGGAAATGGTGAGCGATATTCCTCTTATCACCCGTAGTCCGAGAATCCTTCAAGACTTGTACGGCAGTCGCTCACCCGAAGGTCGTGCCGGCGCCATTCATGAATTCGGCGGCACACCGAGAACGGAAGATGCCGTGATTAAAGCCTTGCGCTGGCTCAAGGCGAATCAGGACGCCAACGGTTCCTGGCAGAAGGCCAGCACGGTTGAGCATGTCGCCATGACCGGTCTGGCGACACTGGCATTCCTGGCGCACGGGGTAACCACGGAACATGCGGAATTCGGCGACACACTACGGAAAGCACTCCAGTATTTGGTGTCGGTACAGCGCGACGACGGTCTGTTCGCAGGCGGTCGGGGATACACGCACGGTATTGTGGCCTACGCCGTCAGCGAAGCTTATGCCATCACACGAATCATGGAATTGCAAGATGTCATGGAACGCAGTATTCGCGTCATTATCGACGGCCAACAGCCCGGCGGCGCATACGATTACAACTTCGCCCAGGGCGAACGCTGGGATACGTCTGTCGCCGGATGGATGGTTCAAGCGATGAAAGCCGCGCAAATGACCGGCGTCGATATTCCCGGTCTGGAAGAGGCCATGGACCGCGCGGCGCGGTTTTTACGCGAAGACGCCTGGACATCGAGTAACAACATGTTTCTTTATTCCGGCGGTCGCGGTAGTGGCACCTGGAACATGACCGGTGTCGGCGTACTGTCAATGCAATTACTCGGTCGCTTACGCGATCCCTCCGTACGCCTGGGGCTGACCTCGCTGTCCGAACGCGAGGTACGCTGGAATCCGGCGGGCGGCAACCACGTTTATGGATGGTATTATGTTACCCAGGCTTTTTTCCACCAGGGCGGCAGCTTCTGGAATCGATGGAACAATATGTTCGCCGAACAACTGGTGGACGCGCAACACGAGGACGGACACTGGACCGGCGGGCACCGCGGCGGCCCGGTTTATACCACGACTTTCAACGCATTGATGTTGCAAGTATATTACCGTTACCTGCCAACGTATAAAGAACCTGTAGCGGCAGATACGGACATCGACGCCGGCACGAAATACGATGTCGATATCGAGATTTACTAAGGACGCCGGCGTACAAAACAGTCTCAACAAATGCGGTTTATGAATCATTTCTCACCAACGTTTGTTAGACACCGTCATCATCACGGCGGAGCCATGTTACTTATTGTTTTGCTGCTCTTGCCTGCCGTTGGCCTTACAGCCCTTGCCGGGGTACATCCTTACGAGAGCGAACTTAAATTCGCCACCGGCCTGGTGGCGGCGGGATTCCCCGATTTTGCCGAACAAATCGTCGAAAGGGTGCTTGATAAGTATCCGGACGCCATACCGCGCGCCGCGACGGTGCGTATCGATATATTAACAGCGCAGGGCCGTTTTGAGGAAGCGCGTAAGATCATCGGCGACATGCCCGCCGACGCCACGGAAACCCTCGGCATGCAATTGGCACTGGGCGATGCATTCTATGCCAGAAACCGGATCAATGAAGCGCGCGAGATATACGAATCATTTTTCGCGCGTTTTCCCGAGGGGCCACCCGCCGCTTTGTCCGTCCTGTACCGGGAATCAGCCTATCGTTTCGCACAAATGATGATGAACACGGGCCATGAAGAAGAAGCCCTTAAGGCGTTCGGCTATATCTTGCTTACGGATCCCGAACGCGAAGTCAAACGCCGCGTACAAACGGAAATGGCCGAATTAGCAGTGATTCTGGGTGAACGCGCCTCCGGCGACGAACGCGACGAATATTTCGACCATGCACGCCGATTATGCCGGGAAATCCAGTGGGGCGGTCAAGACCTCTGGTTCGGCAAAACCGTCGTGATCCTGAGTCATATCGAAGTTATTAAAGGCAATACCGAGCGCGCACGCGCGATCATCCGGGAATATATGCCAATGCTACGGCAAATCGATCAGGCGTTACGCGACGAAAATGCGCCCTTGCGATTCAGTCCCATGGCCGAATGCCGGTACCAGTTGGGAATGTTGCATTTACAAGACGCTGAAGCGCTTGTTGCCGGTGACAAACCCGACGAAGCGGTGCAACAATACGGCGCTGCGTTGCGGCACCTGCATAATGTATTCATTCAATACCCGGGAAGCGCTTGGGCCATGGCATCCGGCAATCAGGCACGCCGTATCGTCGGCATACTGGAAAGCATGGGACGAACCGTCAATATCCCGCCCTTCGACATGGGACCGGTCCTCGATGCCCAACTTCGGGAGGCACGTTTACTGCTGGACATGCACGATTTCGAACAAGCTGAATCCGCCTACCGTTCCATTGCGAACCTGTTTCCCGAAACATCAAGAACGGTTACGGTACTGGCCAATCTGGCTCGGTGTTATATCGAATTAAACAATCTTTTTTACGCCGAGGCGGTGACGGGATACCTGGCCGAACGATTTCATGTTCATCCCGAATTCAGCGACGATGCCGGCGCCGCCTTGCTGCGCGTAGCCGGCTTCTACGAAACTTCCGGGCTGACCGATTCCATGCAGGCGGTATACGATCTTTTCATGCGCTATTATCCGCAACATTCTCGCGCCCCGAATTTACTGATGCGTTTAGGCGAAACGGCATTGCGCGACGAAAATTACACACGCGCCCTGGAGCGATTCCGGGAAGTAAAGGAACGTTTCCCCGATTCACGCGCGGCGCTGGACGCCATGAGTCGCATTGCCTACGCGCACAGCGTTCAAGGGGATCATGACAACGCGATCCCGGCACTGCTCGCTTACATCGACGAATTAACGCCGGGTCCCCGCCTGATCGAGGCGCGCCGACGCCTGGCCGACGCCTACCGTTCAAGCGACCGCTATGCCGACGCGGTAAGCGAGTACGGAAAAATCATTCGAATAATGGATGACGAAACCGAAGCGACACGCTACGCTCATTCGGCGCAAGATGTTACGCGTAACCGGCAAGTCTACAAACAATCACTGTTCTGGCTTGCCTACAGTCTGTCGCGCCGCCAGACGCCGGACAACGAATTACCGCAATTCCAGACGGCGGCAATCGAGAATTACCGTCGTTTCACAGCACAATTCCCGGAATCGAATCTGACGCCAACCGCATTGAGCATGAAAGGCGCCCTCTTGCTGCTGCGTGACCGGTCCGAGGACGCCGCGCGTGTTTACGACCGGCTGGTCCGCGATTATCCCGATTCCGCCCAAGCCCGTGATGCCGTCTTCGCACAAGGCACCAGTCTCATGGAAATGCAGCAGATGGAACGAGCCTTGAAGGTTTTCGAGCAAATGTTCGACAATCCCGATATATTCTCTCCGGCACAATTTTTACGCGTAGGCAACGTCATGTTCGATGAAGAACAGTACGAGACCGCGCTGCGCGCCTTTGACCTTGCCATGACCGCCGACCGGCGTTCCGTATGGGAAAACGCCGCTATTCAGAAATCCCGGATTCTCGTGATCATGGAACGATATTCCGAGGCCGCCATGATCATGGAAACACTCTTCGAACGCTACCCCCAATCGGCGTATTCGATCGAAGCCGGATTTCTGCTGAGCCAATCGTATGCCCGCATGGCAACCGAAATGGATAGCAAACAAAATCGCGCGGATACGTTCCAGAAAGCAATAAGCGCACTTCGCAGAGTCCGCCGAATCGCCGAAAAACCGGTCGATCGCGCGCGAGCCGATTACGAATTGGCCGTTATCCAAGACCTGATGGATAACCGTCAGGACGCGCTGGCGTCTTATTTAAGACTCTTTTTGCTCGGCAATGTCGACGATCCGGAAGTGCGGCCTTGGGTGGAAAAAGCTTATGTGGAAGCCATGCCGCGATTGATTGAAGCAGGACAGTACGAGGAAATCATAGATACCAGTCGCGTCTACCAGGAAATTTTTCCCCGCGGACGTTGGATCAACGAAACGCGTCGCTGGCGCAACGAGGCAATCGACAGACTGACCGAAGCAGGCATCCGGATACCGGAAGCCGAAGACTGAAGACCGATTTTTGAGGTTGTCAGGCGTTGAACCAAACGTTATAATGCAAAGTATAAGTAGGCAAGGTATACCGTAATCTAAAACAGATAAAATTCATACCGGTTTCCGTTTCCCATCCTGAATACGGATATCCGGCAGCAAAAAAGGAGTTGGCTCATGAAAACCACGTCGTTTCGCGGACGTTGCGCGGCAGCAACGATTCTGGCCGGTGTCATTCTCGCTACGAATCTAATCGCGGCAAATGTACTTACACTGCAAGACGGTCGACGCATGCAATTCCGATCGATCCGTTATCAGGAAAGTACCGGCGAATATATCGTCATAACCGAGGAAGGCCGTTTTCCTATCCCGGCGGGTAACGTTCGCGATGTTCAGGTATCCGAGCCGGAACGCTGGCTTGAAGGCAACCATTTATTGAGTAACCGACGTTACGACGAAGCCGTCAGCGTGTTCCGCGATATTATTCGCGATTACAACAGGCTGGGCTGGGACCTGCGCGCCCGCGACAAACTGGCCCGTGCCTATGCCGGCCAAGGCGAACACGGGCGCGCCATTACCCAGTACGAAGATTTGTTCCGAGCAGTGACACCAACCACTGAACAACGACGCAACTACTGGAACGCGTTGCTCGCCGCGGAACGTTACAGTACGCTGAAAAGCGAGGTGGACAAGGTCATCGCCGAAGGGGAACGCGAGGATGTTGCCGTCGCGCATGTAATGCGCGGCAATTTGCATGACGCCGAAGGCAACACCATGGAAGCGCTATTCGATTACCTGCGCGCGCATATCCTTTTCGAAGAAGTCACGGAAGTACAACCCGAAGCGTTGTATCGCGCCGCCGAGCGCTTGGATATGCTGCGCGAAACGGAACGCGCCGAAAAGCTGCGTGAAATACTTCGACAAAGGTATCCCGGCAGCGACTATGCACGGCGCGCACGCTAACGTAACGGACGAAATATTGCAAGGAGAGACCCAATGTGCAAAGCGTCATGGCTCGCAGTTGTTTTAACGCTCGTTTGCGGAATGATCGCAGTGCATCCGGCCGTCGGCCAGGAACAACCCGTCCCTGACGCCGCCGTGGAGGCGGCAACGCCGGCGGGTGATCCGGTCGATGTCCGGCCCGCGGAAGCAACGGAACGCGGCGGCGGAACCTTCATTGCCGTGGTCCTTAGCAGCGGAACCATGGGCGTCATCCTATGGTTGACACTCTTTGCCGCACTGTTTGCCGCCGTCTGGTTTATCGTCGATTGCTCTATTTTCGTGAGGATTAACCGCATCATTCCCCGGAAACTGGTCGACAACGTAACTGCGTCCATGGCGGAAGGCGATGTAAGCAAGGCGCTCGAGAATTGCGACAACGAGCCCGGACCACTGGCAAATATCTTGAAGGCCGGATTCAGTCATGTTGAAGAAGGATTCGAGACTATCCAGGATGCCGTCGGCGTCGCGGCTGAGATGGAAAGCGAATCGTTGATGCAACGGATTTCGTATCTTTCGGTCGTGGGCAACTTGTCGCCCATGCTCGGTCTGTTGGGAACGGTGCAGGGAATGATTTATGCATTCGCCACCCTGGCCACCGAAAGCGGCGCCGCGCAAACCGGCGTACTGGCAATGAATATTTCCCAGGCCCTTTACACCACGGCCGCCGGTCTGTCCATCGCCGTGCCCGCCGTTACCGCTTTCTTTATTTTCCGGAATCGCGCAAGCAAGATTATCCTCAAGATGGAAGCGATGACCCTTGACTTGATCAAGGATTTGCGGAACGTCGAAGTCATCGAAAACTAAATAGAGCGTGCGATTTATTAGTGCGCATCATAGCGATGGGAGCCGGACATGCTAAAACGAAAGCAGCGCAGCGGCGAAATGGGCATCAACATGACACCCATGATCGATGTGGTCTTCCAGTTGATAATCTTTTTCATCGTTACCCTGCAGCTCGATCGCGATATGTTGAACGAACGTATCCAACTGGCGGAATCACCGCACGGACCCGCCCAGGAAAAACGCGAACCGCGCACCATCATCATCGAGATTGATCACCGGGGCAGGATTTCGATCGGTTCCGCACAATTTACACCGCGTCAATTGCAAGGATTATTGCGTACAACGGTTGAACGCCACGGTTCCCGGGTGCCGATCCTGATCCGTGCCGACGGCGACGCGAACCACGAGGATGTACGCCGGGTTATGGACGCCTGCACCAGTGTCGGACTGTGGCGCATGCAATTCGCGGCAATCAAGGAACACGCCGGTTAAACCGGGAATACACCATGCGCCGACGAAACCGCCAAAGAATTCAAGGCAAGGAAAGCGAACTGGAAATGACGCCGATGATCGACGTCGTGTTCCTGTTGCTTATTTTCTTTGTCGTCACCATCCAGCCACTGGATGTCATCGCCATTCTCGACGTTTCACGGCCATCACCCGACCCCGATGCACCGCCACCGCCGGAACGTATCGATGATATGCTGACGATTACAATTACCGCGGATGCGGTAACCCTGAATGATCGACGCTACAGTCGGGCTGGATTGGAAAGAATGCTAATCCGCATGGCGCGCCTGAGCACAACCCAGACGGTACTGATCAAGTGCGCGCCCGATTCATCGCACCGCACCTTAATCGAAGTGCTCGATCTTTGCGCCAAAGCGGGTTTGACCAATTTGTCGGTATTAAGTCTGTGACCCTTTGACAAGAGAGGCGTCTTATGGAACCGATGCCGTATTTCAAACAAGAGACATGGCGCCATCGTATCGCCACGGTAATACGGGGTTTACGCGCGCCGAAATACAATGGCCAATCCGAATATGATGTCGACATTCAAATTTATTGACCTGATGTTTTATGGCGCCATCTAACCCAACTCCCAGTTCCCGTATCCGATTGCTGTCGCCAAATGTCGTCAATAAAATTGCCGCCGGCGAAGTTGTCGACCGACCGTCCTCCGTACTCAAGGAATTGCTGGAGAACGCAATTGATGCCGGCGCCCGCCATATTGAGGTACAGCTCGACGGCGGCGGACGTAAACGTATATGTGTCGCGGATGACGGCGAGGGTATGGATCGCGACGATGCATTGCTTGCCATGGAACGGCATGCAACCAGTAAAATCCGAGACATCAACGATATTGAACGCATCAATACCCTGGGATTTCGCGGGGAAGCGCTGGCGGCGATTGCCTCCGTTTCACGTTTTCGATTGCGTACGGCAACGAATAATGAGCAACCCGGAACAGATATCAGCATCTTTGGCGGCGTGATGCGCGATGTACGCGAGATCGGGTTCCCGCGCGGCGCCACGTTTGAGGTATCCAACTTGTTCTTCAATGTGCCGGCACGCCGCAAGTTTCTTCGCACGGCACAAACCGAACTTGCGCATTGTCGCCACGTATTCATCGTCCACGCTTTGGCGCATCCGGATATCGGCTTTACATTGCATGTCGACGCGAAACCCATGACCGGTCTGGCAGCGGGCGAGACATTGGAACAGCGCCTGCATGCGCTGTTCGGCGCTGCACTGGTCCGTATGCTGTGTCCAATAGCGTTATCCACGCCGACCGTCCGCTTGCAGGGATTCACCGGAATTCCGCCCGAAAGCCGACGCGACCGCGATCACCAGTTTTTTTTCATCAACGGACGTCCCGCCGGCGCGCCGCTGATCGGGTATGCCGTCAGGGAAAGTTACCACTCACTTTTACCCCGCGGCAGACATCCGCCGGTCATCCTGTTTATTGAAACGGATCCGGAACGCGTCGACGTCAATGTACACCCCCAAAAACGCGAAGTGCGTTTCCGCGACCCCTCACAAATCCGGGATGCGATTCAACAAGCCATCGGTGAAGCACTGCAATCGTCCGCCCATCGGAGCGGACCCGGTACGACGCCGGTATTTTCCATCCAGCGTAAGGCTGGCCCGCCTGCGCAATCCACCCCATCCTCGCAACCCGTGACAACGGCGCCATCGCCAAGCACGCCGGAGTTGCAACTGAATTACCCGGCCCGACCGCGCATACCGATGGCGCCCGACACGCAACAACCGCCGTCGGACGTCGCCGACATAACGGAACCAGAGACGACCGCCACCGTAGATCCGAGCGCGTCGGAGTCGTCCACCTCGGCAGCGCCCTGGCGTCACGCGCGTGTGGTCGGCCAGGTTGGCGGTCTGTTTGTCCTGCTGGAAACCGATGACGGGTTGGTCATTATGGATCCACATGCCGCCCATGAACGCGTTTTGTTCGACCGCTACATGCGTCGGGTGCATGCCGGCCACCCCGATACGCAGGAACTGTTGATGCCGGCAACGGTAACCCTGACACCCGTCGATGCCGCGGTCCTGAAACCACAACTCGAAGGATTACGCGATCTCGGCTTCGGAATCCATGAATTCGGGATCGATGGCGTGATGATTGACGCCGTACCCGTCGGTTTTGAAAAGATGGCGCCCGACGAATGGATCGCGACTCTGGTCGCCGACTTTAAACGCGAAGGCAGCGGACGCCGCTTACCGCACGGACCACGCGAAGAAATCGTTGCTCGCGCTGCCTGTCGCGCTGCCGTCAAAGCACAGCAGCGCCTGACTGCCGCCGCCATCGAACAACTGGTCGACGATCTGGCCGGAACCGACATGCCGTACACCTGCCCTCACGGACGCCCGATCCTGATCCATCTCTCTTTCGCCGACCTGCGCCATCGATTCGGGCGCTGAGTTCCTGATCGACAGGTTAATCGGGCTGGAACCATATTTGAACGCGCTTATGACGCCGACCCCATTCCAATGCCTCTTGATGGGTACGGAAATATAAATCGATTTTTTCACCGCGAATGGCGCCGCCCCTGTCTTCGACCCGTCCGTAACCGTATCCGGGAACATACATGATGGTTCCGAAAGGGTACAGACGCGTATCGGCGGCAATCGTCCCTTCTTTCGCCTTCGTACCGGACGCGGTAATTCCTATCTCCTTACGCGCTCCCTTTTGCGGACCGTAAGTATAGACCGGTCGTCCGTACCATGTCCGCCGCCATCCGGTACACGAACCGCAACTGCAATACCCTGTCACCTCCATAGTTCGTTCGACGGGCGCTACGTCCCGCGGCGGCTGGATTCCTGAACAACCTGCCGCCGCAATAATAAGCAAGCAAATGGCAACGTGATTAAACGTCCGTGAAACAATACCCCGCTTCATCAATATGTCCAGTTTGTTTATCATCGCATCACCCCTTTATATGTTGCTGCCGCGCCAATGCAGTTTCTGGCGTAATACGTCAAAATAATTCGAACCGGGTAAATGAATAAGACGCACGGATACCGGCGCGCGCTGAAACACCAGACGGTCGCTATCCGAAAGCGGGATACCGGTTTGACCGTCAACGGTCAACCACATCTTATCCGGTGTACATTGGATCACTTCCACCGTCAGTGTGCGTCGATCCGCAATTACCAGAGGACGCGTACTGAGCGTATGACAACAAATGGGACAGACAACGAAAACCGGCGACGCGGGTTCGACAATCGGGCCACCCGCCGACAAGGCATGTCCCGTGCTGCCGGTCGGGGTCGCAAGTATCAATCCGTCACACAGAAAATCGGCAACCATCTGCCCGTCAATGGTTACGCGCAATGTCGCCATCCGCGCCTGGCCACTGTTGCTGATAACCACATCATTCAACGCAGTAAACCGGGTATCCTCCCGGCCGTCACTAATAATGCAACAATCGGCGGTCACACGATTGCCGACCCGATAATCCCCCGAAACAAGGCAATCAACGGCACGATCGAGTTCTTCGGCGGCCACGCTGGTTAGAAACCCAAGGCTGCCACAATTGACGCCCAGTACCGGCATATCCCGGCCGCCAAGATCGCGCACGGTTCTCAGCAGGGTCCCGTCGCCGCCTAAAACCAACAACACATCCAAACCATCGGGCCAACCGTCGTCTAACACGGTAGCCGCATCGCCCAGCAATGCCGCCGTTTCAGCGGCGGCATAGATTTGTAACCCATGCCGTCTGGCCGCCGCACCCAGTTGACCCAGTAACTGCGCCGTCAAAGGTTTACGTAAATTCGATGTAACCCCAATTTTCATGGTTTCTCCCACAACGCCAGAAATTCAATGTTACCCGCCGGCCCGCGAACCGGTGACTGACAACAGCCGCGCCATAACAAACCGATCTCGCTTTCGCCTGCTGTACGAACGGTCCGTAACACCCGTTGATGAACATCCGGATCGCGTACCACACCACCCCGCCCCACGTCACGGGACGCGGCCTCGAACTGAGGCTTGATTAAGCTAACACAAAAACCGCCCCTTTTCAAGCGTTTAACCGCCGGCGGCAACGTCAATCGCAATGAAATAAACGAAACATCCATGACCACGATATCCACCATACATGGCACATGTACCGTATCCAGGTAACGCGCATTGACCTTTTCAATCACTATGACGCGCGCGTCGTCGCGCAACCGGACATCCAGTTGACCTCGACCGACATCCACGGCATATACCTTGTCCGCGCCATGCTGCAACAGGCAATCCGTGAATCCACCCGTCGAGGCGCCGACATCCAGTGCCACGGCATGGCGCACATCCAGGCAAAACTCCCGCAGGGCGGCTTCCAATTTATAGCCGCCGCGGCTGACATACCGCTCGCGCGCGGTTACAGTGATCGCATCGTCGACGGAAAATGATCGACCCGGCTTATCCGCCACCGCACCGGCGACACGCACGGCGCCGGCACGTATCAGCCGCTGCGCCCGCTCACGGCTGTCCGCTAAGCCGCGCGCCACAAGCAGGGTATCCAAACGTGAAGATTTCTTGGCAGACATATCGGTTAGACGGTAGCATATCGCGCAGGTTAAAAAATGTAAATCATAAATGTCACCCGACACCAAAAAAAGAATGAATGACGAAATACCCAAATACCCACGTGTCACGGCGTAGCGCTAAGCGCGAAGACGGAAGCTCGAAGGAATGACGAAATACCCAAATACCCAAGCACGAAGGAATGACGGACGGAAGTGATTTATGCGCCCATCACGCATCGATGCCTTTACAATACGCGGCGGATTTGGTAAATTCCAGCGTTATTTGAGGGTAATGGAGTATACCATGTCCGAAACACCGCTTGCCGAGATCATCGAACAACGACGCCGCAATCTGGAACACTTAAATACAGCCGGATTCGGCGTAAGCAACGCACCGTTTGAACGTAGCGGCACCATCGCCGAAATACATAAGACCTTCTCCGAAGGCGCCGCCCACCAACTGGCCGGCCGGATTATGACCGTCCGCGACATGGGTAAAAGCGTGTTTGCCGACCTGCGCGACGGCAACGAACGACTGCAACTTTATTTGCAACGCAAACATCTCGGCGACGACGCATTCCTGGCGTTCAAACATATCGATCTGGGCGATATCGTCGGCGTCCACGGTGAACTGTTCACGACACGTACGGGAGAACCGTCGCTACGTGTCGACGCATGGCGTCTGCTGGCCAAAGCCTTGCGGCCGCCACCGGAAAAATGGCATGGTCTCAAGGATGTCGAATCGCGCTACCGGCGACGTTACCTCGACCTTATCGCCAACCCCGACCGGCACGACCTGTTCCGTCGGCGCAGCGAAGCTGTTCGGGCGGTACGTAACTTTCTCGACAAACACGGATTCCATGAAGTTGAAACGCCGATGATGCAGCCGATCCCCGGCGGCGCGGCAGCACGCCCGTTCCGTACCCGTTACGACGCGCTACATGCCGATATGTACCTGCGTATCGCGCCGGAACTGTATCTTAAACGACTCCTTGTCGGCGGATTCGAAAAAATATACGAACTTAACCGTAATTTCCGTAACGAAGGATTATCGCGCAGCCATAATCCCGAGTTCACCATGCTTGAAGTCTACCAAGCCTACGGCGACCGGACCGTCATGCAACGTCTGGTACGGGATCTGATCCTGCACGTTCGCGACACGGTGTTCGCCGACTACAAAGCGCCGCCCGATGCCAGGATACCGGATTTCACAACGCCCTGGCGCGAAATCGCTTATCGGGATCTTATTCGAGAAACGATGGGCGCTGATTGGTTCGACCAACCGCTGGACAACGCTCGCGCGGCCGCCGCCGAACGTGGGCTGACAATCGAACCGCAATGGGATCACAAAGAGATCACGCATGAAATCTATGAAAAACTGATCGAACGAACCCTGCTCAACCCTACCTTCGTCACCCGTTTGCCGGCTCATCTCGTACCGCTGGCGCGGACGTGCGACGACGATCCGGATTCCGTCGATGTTTTCGAGTTGGTAATAGATGGCTGGGAAATCGCGCCTGGATATTCGGAGCTGAACGATTCTGTCGAGCAACGGCGACGAATGACCGCACAAGCCGGCGGCGAACATGGCGACGCCGCGGAAACACTTGATATCGATTTTATTGAAGCCTTGGAACATGGCATGCCGCCGGCCGGCGGGATGGGTGTCGGCATCGATCGTCTGATCATGGTCCTGGCCGGCATCGAAACGATCCGTGATGTCATTCTTTTCCCGCAACTGCGCCCGCGTTCGTAAAGATTGTCATGCCAATATCCCTTTTTTTAGCACTGAAATATCTGCGCCCACGGCGCACGTATTTTTCGGTCGTCACGGTCATTTCGATTCTCGGGGTAAGTCTCGGCGTGGCGGTCCTCATCATCGTGCTGTCCGTCATGAGCGGTTTCGACGAAATGTGGCGCGAACGTATCCTGGCATTCAACGCGCATGTCACCGTCTCAGCGCCGGGCGGCATCGACGATGCCGTCGCCTTGGTCGCCACCGTATCTGAAATCAACGGGGTATCCGGCGCCGCACCCTTTATTCAGGGACCGGTCGTCGTCCGACGCGGCAACCAAATCCTGACGCCGATACTTTACGGAATCGATCCGGAACTCGAACGCGGCGTCTCAGGAATCGACCGGGAAATGCGGCAGGGCTCGTTCGACATCGTTTTTGAGGAAGTGTTGGTGGGAGTAGATTTCGCCAGTAACGCCGGTGTCCTGCTTGGCGACACGCTGCTGGTCAACTCGCCGGCACATTTCATGACGCGTGACGAGATCCATTTGCCGGAAGAACTTGAAATCGCAGGTATTTTCGAAGTCGGCATGTGGGAATTCGACAGTAATTTTCTTATCTGTACGCTGTCGGTGGCGCGCGAACTGTTTAACGTCGAAGGCGACGCCCAGGCGCTCAAGGTTATGACGGATAATCCTCTGCACGCGCACCGGGTAGCCGAAACCATTCGCCGCGAACTGGGACCGTTCTACACCGTCATACCATGGATGGAACAGCATCGCCAATTATTCACCGCATTACGCGTTGAAAAGAACATGATGTTTTTCTTGTTGATTTTCATCTCGATCGTTGCGGCATTCGGCATCACCAATACCCTGATTACCATGGCAGTGCAAAAAACCTCCGAAATCGGGTTGCTCAAGGCAATCGGGTTCTCTTCGAGGCGGGTCATGTCGATCTTTCTATGGCTCGGTTTTATCGAAGGCATCACCGGCGCGGCGCTCGGGCTGGGCCTCGGATTGACCGCCTTGCACTTTCGCAACGATCTTATGCACTGGCTCTCCAGAGCGTTTAACCTCGAAATATTTCCCAAGGAATTATATCTGCTAAGCGAGATACCTGCGCGTATCGTGCACGGCGATGTAGCTTTTGTCATCTTGCTTGTCGTAATCATCTGTACCCTGGCCGGCTTGGTCCCCGCGCGACGCGCCGCACGACTGGATCCCGTCAACGCATTGCGCTATGAATAGATTCTGAGACCATGACAAACACGAACGACAACGAAAACTTGTTGCGGGCCGAAGGCATCGACAAAGCGTACCAGCTCGGGCAACGGAACATACCCGTTCTGCGCAATGTATGCCTGACCGTCGCATCCCGCCAGACCCTGGCCATTACCGGACCGAGCGGCGCCGGCAAAACAACGCTGCTCCACGTCCTTAGCGGCCTCGACCGTCCGTCAGCCGGTCGCGTTTACCATCGCAACAACGACGTTTACGCCATGTCGCCATCACGCCGTACCGGCTGGCGCGCGCGCGATGTGGGGTTTATCTTTCAAACCTATCATCTGCTGCCCGAATTGACGATACTCGAGAACGTGATGCTGCCGATTGTGGCAGCGGGTGGCCGCATGAATGACGCCGCACGCGAGCGCAGTATAGGCATGCTGGATCGTGTCGGACTTGCGGAACGCCTGGATCATACACCCTCAACACTGTCCGGCGGCGAACAACAACGCGCAGCCATCGCACGGGCTTTGATCAACGATCCGGAAATAGTTTTCGCCGACGAACCAACCGGTAACCTCGACACCGCCACCGGCGAGAATATCCTGCGCTGTTTGCTGGATATGGCCGGTCACGCAAAACGGGCACTGATCATGGTTACGCATAACCCCGATATCGCCGATCGCTGCAGCCGCCGGTTCCATCTTGTTGACGGGATTCTTAGCGAAGCCTTTTGAACAAAACTTGACTTCCCTAACCGGATATGGCAGAATTCGTCGCGCAAGTTAAATAGATACTCTTTGCAACCTCGCTCCAAGCGCCGGATCAGCCCGGCCTTGAGTGTATTATCCTCTGAAATATTACCATGACAACATCACATGAAAACAATCCTTCCGCGCGGTGGGTTGCCTACCGCCCGGAAATTAAAGTCCTTGATTGCACCATTCGTGACGGCGGTTTAATGAATGACAGCAATTTCGACGAGAACACCGTGCGCGCGGTTTACAATGCCTGCGTGGAAGGCGGCATTGATTACATGGAAATCGGCTATAAGAATTCCGACAAAATATTTGCGCCATCCGAATACGGCGCCTGGCGCTGGTGCCGGGAGGAAGATGTGCGCCGCATTGTCGGAGACAGGGAGACCGATGTAAAAATCGCGGTCATGGCCGATGCGGAAAAAAGCGACTATCGCAACGATATCCTTCCGAAAGATCAAAGCGCTATCGACATGATCCGTGTGGCCTGCTACATCCATCAGATTCCATTAGCGATAGAAATGCTGAAAGATGCCCAGGACAAAGGCTACGAGACCACCGTTAACCTGATGGCGATCTCCGTGGTTCAGGAACGCGAACTCGAGGAAGGCATTGAATTGCTTACTACGTCGAAAGCCAAGGCGATTTATCTGGTCGACAGTTTTGGCAATCTTTACAGCGAAAAAATCCAGTACCTTTTGAAAAAATACCTTAAACACGCCAAAGCCAACGGCATGGAAGTCGGGATTCACGCCCACAACAATCTCCAGCTTGCCTTTGCCAACAGTATTGAGGGAATCGTGCTCGGCGCAAACATGGTCGATGCCAGCATGGGTGGTCTGGGGCGCGGCGCGGGTAATTGCCCAATGGAGTTGCTTCTCGGATTCCTGCACAATCCGAAATACCGGATCCGCCCAATCCTGGATTGCGTGGAAAAACATATCAACCCATTGCGCGCATCTTTGAAATGGGGGTTCGACCTACCCTACATGATCACCGGATGCCTCAACCGGCACCCGCGCGCGGCAATGAATTTTCTTGCCGGTAAAGAGCAGGGTACCGTCAGCGATTTTTACGACAGAATGCTCGCCGGCGAATAAGCACGCTGACTTCCGTCGGCATGCTTATCGCAGCGGCAACACTTTACTCCGACGCTTTCAATTTCCGCACACTCGGGAACTCGTATTCGTCGAGTAATCCGTGCCGCCAGGCATGACCCAGCAGGCGCGGCAACCCGCGATAGGTGGACGCGACGGACTTCACACTGCCGCCGCCACCGACGCCGGTTCCCCGCCAGTATACCGCCTCCAGCAACAGTTCGGCCAGATCGAGAAACCGTTTGTCGCCAGTCCGTTCGTAACCAACGGACAACGCGACGGAGAAGTTTATCCCGCAGATTTGTCCTTCGCGGGCGGCATTGACTGCCTCGTCCGACAGATCCAAACAGAACCGGCCCAGCCATTCATGCACGTCGGCGCGCTCCGTAATGCCGGCATACAGATCAATCCCGTCAATCATACTGCCGTAACCGAAGAAATTCCCCACTATCTGGCGGTTCAAACTCTGACGGTCGTTACCGCCGGATAGATTGATTCCACCCTGATATCCTTCGCGGTCGAAAGCGACGAGATAGTCGACCATCTCGTCAAGCAACGTCCTGAAACGTTGCTCGCCCGTGACGTCAAGCAAACACGACAACAGCAGGATCGACCATCCGATTTCACGATTGAACCCCCAGAGCGCGTCGCGAATATCGGGATCGTTAAAGTTTTCGATCGTTTTATCGCCCAGCGCCAGCGCCACTTCAAGGGCATCAGGATCGCCGCTCATACAATAATATTCCAGTAATCCCTGCGTCCAGAAGTGGCTGGGATAGGCGCCCGTGGTGGTATGGCGCGCCGAATGCGCCGGGGTGGCGCGATGCAACCATTTATGATCGGAATAATGCAGAAAATCGACTTCAATATTGTGACGGGCAGCCAACCGTAAAGTAGACCATAAATCGCTACGCCCCGTACGCATCAGTTCGGCGGCGAAGGCGTGAATCACGTCGTACTCGTTATTGGTCCAGACCGGTTCATGCAAGTCCAAATAAGTTTGGGTCGGATGACTGCGCGGAAAAATGCGCGGCACATGGGGCGCACCGGGCAACGGCAGGACCTTGGTTTCGTTAATCCAGGAATAGCTGCTGCTATAATGCGAATCGGTATCCCCCACATCGAACTTCGACGACGGCATATCAAGCCGGAGCAGTGCGCGCAGATTGTTCTCGATACGTACATGCTTACCGAAAGGCAACACGGATGCCTGGCGGAATTCGCCGCAATGCGCGATCCATGCCGGATCGACCGCCGCGCGCCCTTCATGCAACGGCGCATCAAGCTGCGCGGCCACCCCTTTGGGCGCCTGCACCGGCGCCCCCGACATTTTGGCTGTCCCCACATCAAGCGACGCAACCGGTGGAAACGCCAGCATGAATGCCTGACGGCGCGACCGTCCTTGAGGTAAATCCAGCATCTCGGCGCTGGACGGCCAGACCTCGCCGCTCAGCGTTGCCCCGGCACTCGATAACCGATTGGGACGTGCTGTACAAAAATCCTGAATTTTCATGTATACGGCCTGCTTACCGTCGACGACGCCCAGCCATTCATGCGTATCAAGCGATGGAGGATTAAGATAGAATGGATAATCCACCTCGTCGAGCAGCATGGCAACATCTTCCGCATAGGGCGATGACCGCGAAAAGTCGGCGGCAATGGCCACCGGCGCCGGATTATATACATGGCGGCTGACACCGAACAGACCGTAGGCTCGCTGAATCACATGCCGCTGTGTTTGCGATCCCAGTTGCCAGTCGGTATCGAGCGCGATACGACGGATATTCAACGACGCCGTGCCCGGTTCACGGTTGAAATAGTGATAATCCAGCCGCACGGTCGGCCAGCCGGCCCAGATCTCGACATCCACGCGGTAATCTAATCGCCGCGTACCGTCAGACTCAAAATGCGCGCCCTCCACACGCAAACGAACGCGACGATCCGTCGATTCGATTACCCGCACACTGCGCCGGTTTTCATGAAGCGTCGACGCATCATCGACACAAAACCGCAGATCGCCGGGCGCCGCAAGCCACGAATGACCATCGCAAACCAGTTCACTCAGAATACCGGGACCGGTTTCGCAAACCACCACATGTAACCGGTCGCTATCGACAATCCAACGGTCCGTCTCGTGCGTCAGACGCACCTCAGGCCCTGACGGGCGTTCCGGCAGCGACGTCAAAACGATATGCCGGCCGGCCTCCCGTGCGCCGAAACTAATCAAACACCAGCGGATCGAGCCGTCCGGCCAGGTCACCAGCGGACGTGCCGCCGCCGGTCGGATTTCGCCACCCGGCGATTGTACGCCAAGGCGATCAATCGCGGTCAATACACCGCGTTGGAAAGGGACGCCTATCGAAACCGGCAACCCACCGGGATTGGGATCACCATAAGCCACATCAATTGCGCATTCAACCAATTCTGCATTCACTCGTTACTTCTCCTTGTTGTCAGATTCCCCTACCCTGCCAGTCAACACATCGCACCTGGGCGCAACCTCGAACGACGATATTACATCCATCCCTGTTTCCCTCGCCCGGTTTTTGTTGCGAGCGCGTATTATCGCATAATCCGCGCAAAGAACAACCCGACATTTGCACGGAATCGCCTAAGGCGGGCTTCGCCCGCAACCCAGAGGTCAGAGGTGAACAAGACAGACAGGAACTGTAAGGTGAGTGTATGCGAATACGAATTGAAGGACGTGTGTCTCAGCGTCCCCTGCATCGTGTCTCAAGCGGGAATCGAAAGGATCATTGTCGGCAAATTGACGGACGAAGAACAGCGCGATCTTAGCGCTTCGGCGATGACGCTCAAGAAAACGCTGAGCGACCTCGCGGGCGAGGACGGAAAACACGACGATATTCCGGGATGGTAGGGTTACACCCCATTGCCGAGGCCCGCCCCATCGCGTATCGTGTTCTTTTCGAAGGCAACAATTGTAGCTGCTACGGGCGAGGCGTTTTATGGCAGACCTTAGTGCCTTATTCAAGCATGGTTGCGTAAAAAAACAAGAAAACGGTGAGCCGCTTACTTGCGTAATCACCCTCTCCCTCTGGGAGAGGGCCGGGGTGAGGGTTGGCGAAGCCATTAGT
>PWZG01000319.1 GCA_003567575.1 PVC group bacterium
CACCATGATTTGTCACCATGATTGTCTGTCACCATGATCAGTCACCATGATCACGGTGCTCCTCTTTGTATCGACATAGTGAGCAAATCCGGCGCATACGCGACCGGCGTGTCACGGATTATCCGCCAATATCAGCGCTCGGTTAACGAGAACGGCGACGAGAACGGTGTACGAGGGGACGATCACTAATCGTGATCCGCTCTTGTCGCCGTTATCGTGCACCGTTGTCCGCTTCCGCTCGGTCCCGCTGACAACTTCTTGCAAAATCCGCCCTTTATGGAAAACTTCAGTGATCGATAATCGCTGATTGACGCGATCGCGGCGTTATGGTAGTTTGCCTTCGTTGTCGATGATCGATAATCGATGATTGTCGAGCAATGATGTTGCGGGTGATTATGAAAAAGGGGTTTCGGTATGGGGTCGCAAGCGATTCGAAACGGTTGGATGATTGGTTTCACGATGATATTGTGGGTTACCGCGTGCGAAATCGACCGCGCGTGGGGATCGATCGTGCTGGTGGATAACGGCCAGGCGCGCGCGGTGATTGTTTTGCCCGACGATCCGGCGGACCTGGAACAGCATGCCGCCGACGAATTGGTGGAGCATATCAAGCTGATGAGCGGTGTGGCACTTCCGGTTGTTACCGCGGGCGCGAATATTGAAGGCCGGCTGCCGATTCTGATCGGCGCCGCGGCGGACGATGCCCTGGCGGAGAATGTCATGCGACGCCAGGCCGAGGAGCGGCCGCATTGGAATATCGAATACCGTTTGGAACAGGGCGGCGACACCTTTGCGTTTGCGTTGTGGGTAACCGGCGAGGCCGTTCAACTGCGTGGCGGCATGGGGCCGGCAGGCACGCGTACGGCCGCCTACGAGGTGCTCGAACAGCTCGGTGTCCGATGGTACATGCCCGGAAAATATGGCCGGATCATCCCGAAAAAAACAACGCTGGAACTCGCGCTTCAGCAGACAATTCAAGTGCCGTCGTTTGTGAGGCGGCAGGCGACGCGCCGGCCCACCCGCGATCCCCACTATGACGCCCGCGCCCGTCTCGGCGGTCTTGGCAGTCTTCCCGGGACGCATGGTTTCCCGAAACCGGATGGACTACGGCACAGGCAGCTCAGAAGCGAGCATCCCGAATATTACGGTCTGCGGGCGAATGGCGAACGGGGAGGCCGTCAGCTTTGCGTCTCCAATCCGGACGTGATCGACCTGGTGGCGCGCGCCATCCGACAGCGGCTCGATGCTGTTGAGGCGCCCGCGGATACGAGGAGAATAATCAGTGTAGGGCCGCATGACGGCGGCGGCCATTGCCTGTGCGCGGACTGCCGTGCCCTGGATGCCCCCGATCACGTCACCACGCCTCTGGCAACGCCCGAACCTTCCAAGACCGACCGTTACGTGTGGTTCATCAACAAGGTGCTTGAAGCGCTCGAGGACGACTATCCCAACGTGCGGATCGGGATGTATGCGTACGCCTCCTATCAGCTTCCGCCCGAGCGTGTGGAACCCACCGGCAGGCTGGTTATTTCCATCGCCCCCATTCATCAGTGCCGCCATCACGGCCCGAACAACCCGAATTGTCCGGAATCGAGCTACGTGCCGTGGCTTTATGAAAACTGGCAGCCGTATGTCAATGAGATATGGTGCCGGGGCTATCTTTACAACCTTGCATGTCCGGGGCTGCCGATATCGCTTACCCATCGCCTGCGTGAAGAAGTCCCCCTCTGGTATGAGATGGGCGTGATTGGTTACGAGGCGGATTACGCGAGTACGTTTGCTACCTATAATCCCGGTCCTTTCCTGCGCAACCGGCTCACTTGGGACCACACACTGGACGTGGATGAGCTGCTTCAGGATTTCTACCACGGCTTTTATGGTCCCGCCGCCGAACCCATGGAGGCATACCACACTCTCATTGATAAGCGCCATGGACAGTCCGATTATCATACCGGCGCTTCCTGGGATATCCCCAATTTTTATCCGGAGCGTGTGCGCGTTGCGCTGCGCGGTTACCTTGAAGAGGCGGAGGGCCTGGTCGAGGAGGGCAGCGATGACGCCGTGCGCGTGGAGATCACCCGGAAAGGATTCGAGTGGCTGGATGCGTACTGCAACCTTATGGACAGGCGAAACCGTCACGACTTTATCGCCGAGATGGAGTATATGGAGGAGATGCGGGAAATCCTGACCTCGCTTCAGGAGGACTATGATGCAAGAATGCTCGATCAGTATCTCGCAAACTGGTTGCAGCGCTTTATCGGTCGGATATCAGATGAAACGTACGCTACCCTGGCCGGAGGAGGGGAGATCGTTGCGCCTTTCAGTCCTGAATGGAAGTTCCGGCAGGACCCCGAGCAATGGGGACGGTACATCGGACTTCACAAACCGGAAAGCGAGGGCGGCAACTGGCAGACGATTCGCACCGACACAAGCTGGTCGAACCAGGGACTGCGTTACTACTACGGCCAGGCCTGGTATCGGCAGACGGTCGAGGTTCCGGCCGAATACGACGGAAGAACGGTGTATCTGTGGTTCGCGGGCGTCGACCGCACCGCGGAGGTCTGGGTGAACGGGACGTTCGTGGGCGCCAATCACGATGGCGCGGAGTTCGATTTGGGCGCCCACGGCTCGGCGTTTCGGACTTTCGAATTCGACGCGACGGAAGCGATCCGTTTCGGCGGCGCGAATGTGGTGACCGTGCGCGCGGTGCGGCCGCGTATAAGCGAACTTGGCACCGGCGGGATCGTCGGCCCGGTGATGTTCTATGTGCCGGGCCGGGCAGCGGTCGATTAATGAATTATTAAAATCTTGCCCCATGGAGACAGGAGAAGAAAAATGCGGGATTATCGTAAAAACGTGCTTGTTTTCGGGGCGACGGGCGAAATCGGCAGTCGTGTCTTGCGCGGCTGTGTTGATGCCGGGTGCCGGGTAACCGGCGTTTCGCGGGGCGAAAACAGTCGGCACCGGGTCGCACTCGACGGAGCTGAAATGGTCAACGGCGACAAGGGCGACCGTGATTTCGTCGCGAAACTGGCGACCGACCATCGGTTCGACGTGATAATCGACACCGTGCCCAACAAGGGTCATATGCAGCTCGCCTATGAATGTTTCCGCGGGCGGATCGGGAAATATTTCATCTGTAGCTCCACCGGCGCCTATCCGCCGCTGCGCTATCTTCCGGCCGATGAGGAGCATCCCTGGCGGGAAAAAACTGGGCTGAACTTTACGGGAACCGTGGAGAAGGATATCTTTGCGCTTGATCTTTGGCGGGAACACCGTTTTCCAGTGACCGTTTTCCGTCCGACCAACATCATCGGCGCGGGCCGGGTACCGATTGAGACCTGGGGTAGCCGTAACATCGCGTACTTCAAGCGTCTCAAGGCCGGGGAACCGGTGGAAATTCCCGGCGACGGCAATACGCTGCTGCAATCGGGGCTGAACGACGATCTGGCGGATGCCTTCGTGCGCGGCGTCGGTTGCGGTCCGGAAACGAACGGCGAGGTCTTCGTCATTTCGAGCCGACGGGCGATTACCTTGCGGCGTTACTTCGAGACTGCTTGCGCGGTGCTGGATAGCCGTTCCACGGCCGAATACCTGCCGCCGGATGAAATCGTCCAACGCCGTCCGGAGCAGGTAAAGGAAGGTAATTTACGTTTTCTGAACGAACACATGTGTTTCGATATTGGCAAGGCCGAACGGATGCTCGGCTACGCGCCGCGCGCCACCAGCGAAGACGGACTGGTCATTGCCCTCGAGTGGTGCCTGGCGGAAGGGTTGTTGGACTCCGGTTTAGGAAACCAGCGACTTCATGCGGGTGTTGCGCTTGTGGAAACGATGAAATGACATACAACCAAAATGCAAACGCGGTAGCGGAATCTTTTGAAGTGGATATGGCGCCGCGGCAGTCGCTGACGACCTACATCTTCAACACCTTGAAGAAAGCCATCCTGGATGGGAAACTCGCCGAGGGCCGGTGTCTGACGCAGCAGGAACTGTGCGAAAAATTCGGCGCCAGTCTGACGCCCGTGCGCGAAGCGTTGCTGAAACTGTCCGCGCTCGGCCTGGTCGACATCGAGCCGAACCGGAAGGCAAGCGTCGCCGCCGCTCCGGATGATGTTGAAATGGCCGATCTCTATCTTATCCGAATGCAGATCGAGGCTCGAGCGTTGACCGTATTTACGACCACCTTTCCAGCGGCGCAAAAACAACGGTTACGCGAGCGTTTCAAGGCCATGAAAGAGGCCGCCGCGGCAAGCGATATTCCTGCCTACGTGGAGCACGATATCGCCTTCCATGATTTTATATACGCGGGAACAGGCATGAAAACCATGTATGGCATCTGGCAGGTGATCGCCGCCAAGTTGCACCTGACGATTGCCAGGGTGGGACGCCGGCTTTCTAAAAAGCAAATGCAGGTTCTGGTCGGATACCACAAGGAATTGTTGGATGCTATCCTGGCAGGCGACGCCGAAAAAGCCGTCGATTTGAACACCCGCCATCTTTACGCGAGCGGATTCGAAGTCCGCCCGGATCTGGTCGAGTTGTTCGGCAGGCAAAACCGGCTTTTCAAGCAGTGCCTGGAAGCGCTGGAACAAGTGTCCGAGGAGGGATGAACCAAACGGAAGAAGGAAACCATGAGAAAAAACCTGACGACAATGCGGAGCGCAAGGTTTCGGATCGTGTATCGGATGATGATGATCGGCATGGCGATCGGGATTTCGGTCGGTGTCGCCCTTGCCGCGGAAGAAAAACGGTTTGTCGATCATCGCGACGGAACGGTAACCGACACGGAAACCGGCCTGC
>PWZG01000357.1 GCA_003567575.1 PVC group bacterium
ACACCATCGGATCTAACTACACCGTCACCTTTGCCGTAAACTGACTCGATATTCCGAGCATAAACCGGCGCCCTCTGGCCGAAAAAGTGCCAAACCATTTTCCGATGAGATGTCTGAATATATCGAGGACCGCATCGAATCGGAATTCAGCCGCTACCCAAAAGAACCCGGAACCGGCAAGTGGTCGAATCAAAAGGAGGTTCAACGCGCCGCCATCGCGCATGGACCGTTCAGCGATTCGACCTTTATCTGCGGAACGACGTTGCCCCAACCCGTTTATACCTTCGATTCCGCTGAAAAAGTTCGGTGGTGGGGCATCAGCCCGTTTTGATGTTTCGTACTCGTACACCTACTCGTACACCCCAATCTGAAATATGCTTAAAAACAGAGAGTTGCGTGTACGAGTATGTGTACGAGTACGGTGTGGTGGGGCACCTGCCCATTCCGAATCCAGGAACATGAGGGTTTTTCAGCGGAATCTACCTTCAGGGCCATACCCTGACGCTGCGCGTGCCATATCATGCGGATTGGGGTCATGAAGAATGGGTCGTTTACGACGGCGGCGAAATCGTCCGGACGCCACGCGGGACCGTATTTTACCTGCGTTGAAGCCGCCGATCTCCATTCAGCGATTCAAATCGATGGGGATGCGGACATCGAGCGTCAGGGAGAGGACCAGTGAGAGGACGACGATCAGTAATTCGCCGACGATCAGGCCGATGAAAAAGGTGCGAGCCTTGGCGTAAACCTGTTTGTTGCCGTACTTGGTAACCAGCGATTTCGCGATCCAACCCAGCAGAATCGAAAACCAATAGGCGCCCATGGTCGGATTGACCAGCATGACCATGCCGATCGGATGGGGCAGCCAGAACATGGTTTGCCGGAAAAACAGGAGCGCGCTCATTCCCAGCGCGCCGGCGACGATCCATCCGGTTTCAAAAGGCGAGGATTGAAGCGGCGCGCGCGACATGTCGGCGATATGATCGGACATGATTCGCGGAAGTCGCGAATAAAACCAGTTCCCCATCATGTCGCCGCCGCGGGAATAGGCCATCATGATCGATAATCCGATGGCGACGACGGCGGCCACCGCAATCGCGGCCAAGACCGCCAGATGGAAACGGCCGCGACTCATGCGTAGCTCATCCCTGATTTTCAGACTGTTGGCCATCGCTGGGGCTATAAACGTTTTCACATCGAGAAACAGAATGCCGTAGTAAATAAAAAACGGCGCAATCAGCGGCGCGGACGTCCAGGATTTATCGAATCCGAAAAAAGCGCGCACGAAATGAAACGGATTCGTATAGCACTGGAAACCGAGAATGCCCCCCTCGGCCACCGCCCTTATCAGACCGATGGTGATGATCATGATCATCGCATAGCCCCCGATACTGTAAACCGGATGCATCCCCATGCCGAACCAAAGCACCAGAATCAGCCCGATCGAACCGCCCAGAAAACCGAACGATGAAAGCCGTAACTCGCGCCGCTCGTCGTCCGGTAGCTCATCCAGTATTTTGGGGTTGAACGCGCATAGTAGATACCGCCGGCATTTGTAAAGGACGACGGACGAAAAAACGAGCAGGGCGCCTCCGCCCTGCGCGGAGCGGAAGTTCATGATAAAATACAATTCACTCGGAAACGAGCGTTCGTTCTCGCCGTACCCCAGGGCAACCAGCAATAAAACCTGCGCCATCGACAGCGCGGCGAAAAACCAGAGCGAGAACGAAACATGTTTGGGAATCAAAAAAGAAAGACCGATCATGGTGAAGAAAATTTCAGAACGTGAAAAGCGTCCATAAAGCAGTCCCTGAAACGGGGTGTTATGGAGGTAGTCGTTCCAGGAGTTGCGTAAATCAAGCGCTTCGAACGCCGGAATCCATTGGGTGGCCGCCAAGGCGTTGTAACCGAGGAATGCGCCCGAAATGGCCAGACCAGTCCAGAATAAACCGCCGCGGAATAACGCGGGAATCTCGCGCGACGCCGTGGCGCCGCCCACCATGGCGATGGGCAACTCGGCCAATGGATAAATCAACTTCTCGTGGTATGCCCATTGCCGGAAAATCAGCACGTTGAAGGTCATCAAGACCAGGTAGGTCAGCGCGACGGCCAGCGCCCAGCGCGACAATGGGCCGGCCCAGTCATGCCACGGGACGTCGCCGGCCAGCAATCGGCGCAGGCCGCCATCCAAGGCCGGAAGACTGTCAAGCAAAGCGCCCAGTGTTTCCTGCGCATCCGCTGGAAGCGTTCCCGCGCGCGCGGCGGCGGTCAGCGCCCCGATCCGCCGCTCCAATCCGGCCGCCTGTTGTGGAACGGCCATTTGCTGCTGCAGATAATCGCGGGCTTCGACAAGATCGTCCCGCTCCCGGTGCAACGCGCGTAGCGCGCGTTGTTCGCGGTCGATGCGGCGCTCGAGAGTGCGTAGCTCGGCGCGCAGGGCTGCGCGTCGGCTACGATGCAGTTCCCGCAGGCTTTCCTCCCGCTCGAGAATCTCGCGGGTCAATCGTTCAATGGCGTCGGTTTTTTCACCCAGGTCGGCGGCCAGCGCCGTGGTGTCGCTCATGCGCGCCAACCGCTGCTCCAATGATTGCAGCAGCCCGATCACATCCGCCGAAGGTGTCTGCTCGCGGTCATCGGCGATCAATGCCAGCGCCTCGCGCGCTTCGCGTGCCGCGCCATGACCCTCGCGCACGCGCCGCATACGCGCCGCGTAGCTGCTCCAAGTGTCTTCCGGCAGCTTGACGAAACCGGGATAGGCGCGTAAATGCGGCGGCAAACCGCGCCGGAACAACTCGACTTTCTCGAAAGCCCGGGTTTCTAGTTCGCGCAGTTGTTTGCGGGCGCGCGTCAATTCCGCGCCGGCCGTGTCCAACCGGACACCCCATTCCGTTACCGTTTCACGCGCAGTCGCTAATTCGGGATGCCGCGCGCGTAATTCCTGCCATTCGGCGCGCGCCCGCGTAAGCGCCGCGCGCGCCACCTGCAACGCGCCTTCATCCGGTTCCGGCGTCCCGTCGTCCAGCGCAACAAGCCGTTCGCGCGCCGCCAGATAACGTTCCGCGGTCGAAAGAATCCGCCGCAGCTCGCGATGTGCCTCGTATTGTTGCGCATAGACCGCCGCCGCATCGCCGATCCCGGCTTCCGCCAGAAAATAGTGTTCGTTCAAATGAGGTATGACATGGCGGTTCCATGCCGTTTGCTCGGTGTTCCAGGCGGGGTTGAACAAGCCGGCAATCGTCGGCACCAACGGACCGGCCAGACCGAAGGTCGCCATTCCCGATGATACCAGTCCCATGATAAAGACAATCAGGATTTCCGCCGCCGTAAACGGCCGGATAAAGCGTAGCAGCCGGCAGACCGGATTGACCAGCAATACGGTTGCAAACAGCAAGACAAAAGGAAGCACCGGCAACTGGGTCGCCGTCAGGTAAATACCCCGGTGGTTTTCAACATAGACCGATAGCGCGGCAAAAACCGCCGCGAACAATACGCCGACGAGAAAGGCGCGCAAGCTGATTCTGGCATCCCGGGATTGCATACGATGTCATTTCCTCCGAGGCAAAACGGACTCGCAAAAGATCAAATTGTGCATATTTTTACGCATGGGTCAAGCCTTGCTGATTCTGTACAGCGCAAGGCCGGACGGATGGTCGAGACGGTCTCAAGTCAGTGAATCGATAAAAATTTTAAAAAATCGATGATTTCATACTTGACGATCGAATGCGGTATGTTATGATTCATGGCAAACGCTTGCCATAGTTGGGCAAACAAAGTATTTTAACGGGAATGAACAAGAAAGGGAAATCATGATGTGGATGACGCGGTGTTTCCGGTTTCGTTCGGTTTTGGTATTGATGGCGATGCTGCCGCTGGGCGTGAGCGCGGCGGAACGGTTTTGGGTACGGGACGGCCAGCCTCTGGCCGCCGTGCATGTTCCGGAAGGGTTGATGGATGAAGACCGGGAACTGACACGCGATACGCCCTATCAAGAGCGCCGCTTGGAGGAGGATCGCCGCCGTCTGCGCGAATCGGTGCGCGATCTGCTGCTTTATGTCGAACAGATATCCGGCGCCGTTTTGCCGCTGCGCAAGGGGGCTCCGCAGGCGGACGCCAACGATCATCTACCGGTATTGATCGGTGATCTGGCCCATGATGTATTCGGTCCGCCCGAGGCTTCGGATATCTACGGGCAGGGATGGCGGCTGGTGGTCGGGGAACAGGGTGTCGGCCTGCTGGGCGAAACCGATCTGGCCACGAGTTATGCCATATATGAGGTGTTGCACCTCTGGGGATGCCGCTGGTATATGCCCGGTGAACTCGGCGCCAGCATCCCCGCGGCCCAGTCGCTTTCGCTGCCGGACCAGGACCATTCCGCGACCCCCGCCACCCTGTACCGCTGGATCTGGTATGCCGATGCGCCGTTTCTACGCCGTAATCGCCAGGGTGGTTTGCCGTTGCGCGCCAACCATGCCCTCGAAGGTTATATTTCCCAGGAACAACGCGAGGAGAACCCGGAATGGCGGGCGGTGATCAACGGCCGGCCGCATCCCAACCGGATCAAGTGGTCGCGCAAGGATGTCGCACACGCCATTGCCGATACGATCATCGAACGGCTCGACCACCAGTATCAGCCGTCGATCTCGCTCTCGCCCGGTGACGGCATGGGCTGGGACGAAGGCGAGGATCCGGCTTTCGATGCGGGCGACTGGGACGAGGCCGCCAGCGTGGTGTCCAAGACCGACCGCCTGATGCTGTTGTGCAACCGGGTAGCCGAACGGGTGGGCGAAAAGTATCCCGATGT